>NZ_OZ217346.1:1089000-1389500 GCF_965111735.1 Streptococcus mitis | reverse complement strand
TTGGAATTTGTTATTCAATTTTGAGCGGATTAATTACAATAGCTTCTGTTTCGATTACAACAATACAGCAGCAAGAAAGTACTGTGTATAATATTGGAAAGATACTTTCTAGTTCTTTTGTAATAGCTACCATTTTTGCACCTTTTGGAGGAATACTGGCTGCTTATTTTAATTGGCTTTTAAATCCGAGATTAAGTCTAGTTATTTTGGGATTACTAAGTAGTTTATTGGTTATTCTTATAAAGAGTTATGAAAAAAAGCTAACTAAGAAAAGAACTGCAATATTTATAAAGGAAGATTAGTGGATTAATTATCATTAGAAAAAATAATATTAATTCGTAGTAAAATAAAAAATTGAAAAGGGTTTTACATAATGTACTACCTAATTCATATTTAATAATTATTGAGGGGATAGAACTAGAAACCAAAAATACTGAATTTTAAACTGCCCCCAAAAGTAAGATTTTTCTGTCTAACTTTTGGGGGCAGTACATTATCTCTAACTTCTGGAGTACTTTTTCTATATTCAAATTATTTTACAGTACCCATGTACGGATGGCATGGGCAACGCCAGATTCATCATTAGGTTTAGTGATGTATTTGGCGATTTTTTTGATTTCTGGATTTCCATTTTCCATGACAACGGGGTTACCAACGACTTCCAGCATGGCACGGTCGTTTTCTTCGTCACCGATAGCCATGGTTTCATCTTTGGTCAATCCGAGTTTTTCAGCTAGATGAGTGATGGCTGAACCTTTGTCCACATTCTTTTTAAGGAGTTCGAGGTAGAAAGGAGCGGATTTGTTGATAGAGTAACGCTCATAAAATTCTGCTGGGATTTTTTCAATGGCAGCATCAAGAATCTTAGGCTCATCGATGAACATACACTTGACGATTTCCTTGTCAGCCATTTCTTCAGGTGTGCGGTAGAAGATGGGCATGCTGACGAGGGTTGATTCGTGCACAGTGTATTTTCCGATATTGCGATTGGCTGTGTAGATGCCGTCCTTGGTAATAGCGTGCATGTGGACACCGAGCTTACGACTGAGAAATTCCATATCCAGATAATCCTCATAAGTCAAGGATTCGCTGATAATCTCATGTCCTGTAGCAGTTTCTTGGACAAGGGCACCGTTGAAGGTCACAACATAGTCACCCTCGTCTCTCAACTGCAAGTCATCCAGAAGTTTGGCAACACCTGCGATAGGGCGGCCAGTTGCAATCACGACTTTGACACCGGCTTGTTTGGCATCCTGGATGGCAGAAAAGACTTCAGGAGTAATCTCCTTTTGGCTATTGACTAGGGTTCCGTCTATATCAACGGCAATTAGTTTAATACTCATAAATTTCCTCTTCTAGTTTTTATTTGGGGTAAAATGATCGTTCTCAATCAAGTGTAAAAATTGCTGGGTAATGCTTGCAAAGATGCTGTTTTGATCCAACATTTCTTTTGGGAAATAGAAACGATTATCTCCGTGGCGGCTGCCAGCAAGGGATTGGACAATAGGAGACAGGCTAGAGAGTTCGGCTAGTTCTCCATTTTTTTGTAAAATCTCAATCTGTGTTCGTGGATTTTCAGATTCGGGACGATAGATATCATAAGGGAGGTCGAAGTTCTTATGAATAGCAGTGTAGTAGTCCGGATCAAAGCCGATATCCTCAACTAATTTTCTCATGCTGGCGAGTTGGTCTTGATCCTCTTGTGAAAAGGTAATGGATTTAAAGACCTTGCGGTTGACAAAACGTTGCGACAAGTCTGCGAGAATCTTATCAGGACTGGTCATCCAGAGTTGGAAATAGGTATTCATGACACCATCATCTAGAGCCAGATAGTCAGATAAGGTCACATTTTTTTCAAAGAAAGGCAGGAGATGTGGAGAAGTTCGGGCAAAGAAGTCCTTGTCTTCAGGATAGAGTTCCTTGGCGCGCTTTAGAAGATTCTGTAGGAGAACTTCCATGGCGCGTGTTGCAGGGTGGAAATAAACCTGCATGTACATCTGGTAGCGACTGAGGACGTAGTCTTCGATGGCGTGCATGCCATTGCGCTGAAAGGCGATACCATTTGCGACAGGACGAATGACTCGGAGGATCCGAGTTAGGTCAAATTCTCCATAGGATGCTCCTGTAAAATAGGAGTCGCGCAAGAGATAGTCCATGCGGTCCGCATCAATCTGACTAGAAATGAGTTGCACAACCTGCTTGTTAGGATAGGTATGATCAATCACACTGGCAACCTTTTCTGGAAAATCTGGCGCCACTTGTAGCAGGACTTGATGAATCTCCGTTTCAGGACTTTGGATAATCTCCTGAGTAATAGCTTCGTGGTCTGTATCAAAGAGATTTTCAAAAGTATGGGAGTAGGCACCATGTCCAAGGTCATGTAGGAGAGCAGCGGTCATGGTCAAGAGAGACTCGGCAGGATTCCATTCTTCAGGATATTTTTCTTCAAAAATCTCTGTGATGCGTCGTGCAATCTCATAGACTCCAAGACAGTGAGAGAAGCGGCTGTGCTCCCCACCGTGGAAGGTATAACTGGAAGTTCCCAGTTGCTTAATACGGCGCAAACGCTGAAATTCTTTTGTATTAATCAAGTCATAGATGATTTGATTATTGACATGGATGTAGTTGTGAACTGGGTCACGGAATACTTTTTCGTTCATATGACCATTATAGCAAAAAGCTAGAGTTTTTGGTAAAATAGTAGGACAAGAGACAAGAAAGAGGACTTGATGTGAAGATTCGGATGCGAAATACGATTCAGTTTGATGAGCAGTTGGAAGTTATTGACCAGCTTTATGACGTGGAAGTGCATGAAAAAGGAGATTATAGCTACCTGCTTTTCTATAATGAGGAAAAGGAAAAAGTGGTTATTAAATTTCATGGTCAAGAACTTGTGATGAGCCGATTTTCCAATCCCAAGACCATTATGCGCTTTCTAAAGGATAGCGATAGTTTAGCCTATATTCCGACACCTATGGGTATGCAGGAGTTTATCATCCAAACGAGCCATTATCAAGTTGATGGGCAAAAGATTGAGCTAGATTATCAACTACAAAATCAAGAGGGACACCTCTTTGCCAGCTATCAATTGGAAATTACTTGGGGCTAGGTATGACTGGGGGCTAGGTTATAGTAACGAAGCTAGTAATATGCGTGAAATCAGGTTTTTCTTGCACTTTTTGAGCATCTGGGACCTTTATATTTTGCAGATTAAGGTTACAATAACCATTCCATAGCCCATTATTTATTAAAGCTAAGTATAGTTTCCATCTCCCCTCATACTCGTTCCAAATGAGTAAGGAGGAGTTGAGAACTAGTAATTTTGATTATGATTCAAGCTACGATTATTATCTCTGGCCAGAGAATCAGGTGTTAATTGATTGTAGAATGAGTTATCGAAAGTATAATATCAATCTACAAGTATGGGGAACTCGTGCTATATTATCCTTTTATATTCAAGATCTAAAAATTGATAAAAGGGACAATGAATATCCCTTTTTATTTTTATCGAAGTCAGAGTTTTAGATAGGATAGATTGGTAAATAATGAAGAAAATATTTTGGAAAAAATAGACACCAAAAACGATATTTGTCTTCCGTATAGTGCTAACGTTATCCACGTTGGTTTTTCTTCTTGTTTTCGTGAGTCTTTAAAAAGTAATCTATCTCCTTTTGAGAACTAAGGATGACAACTTTATCTGGATAGGTTTCTTGAACCCACTTGTAGCGTTCCTTAGCGGATTTGCTCCGTCCATCCCAGAGAATCCATCGAATAAACTCCCAATTAAATTGTTCTTGACAACCAGCTGCCATACTTTCCCTGACCTTGCCTCGGTATGTGAGGTAACGTTTAAAGGCTCGAAAGAGACAGGTCAATGGGGAAAAGTTGAGAAAGATGATTTGGTCAGCTTCCTGCATTCTTTCCTCATAAAAACACCAAGAATAATTCCCATCAATAACCCAGGCTTCATGCTTGGTGAGAAAGTTATTCATCTCGGTCAACATCCATTCGCGGTCACTGTCTTGCCAACCAGGTTGAAATTGGAGTGTGTCCATGTGAAGTTTTGGGATGGAGTAGTAGTGAGACAACTTTTTTGCTAGAGTTGACTTACCTGCACCAGAATATCCGATAATTGCAATTTTCATTTTCTACCTTTTCCTATTTGAGGACAAAAAAACAGCCTCTATGGACTGTTTCTTATTTAGCAAGTTTAGCTGAAAGACGAGCTTTGTCGCGGCTTGCTTTGTTTTTGTGAATCAAACCTTTAGTTTCTGCTTTATCGATAGCTGAGCTAGCAGCACGGAAAAGTTCTTCAGATGGGTTTGCTTCGAAAGCTTTGATAGCAGTACGCATAGCTG
The DNA here is from genome assembly GCF_965111735.1 of Streptococcus mitis. GTDB lineage: Bacteria > Bacillota > Bacilli > Lactobacillales > Streptococcaceae > Streptococcus > Streptococcus mitis_DR. Next base: position 1,385,142 of record NZ_OZ217346.1, on the reverse strand, counting down.
ATTTTTGAGCTGAGTTCTTTTCGTTTTGTTTAACGTTCAATTCAGCGCGTTTGATAGCTGATTTAATGTTTGCCAATGTTCTTACCTCCATATTTACTAACTATACCATTATATCTGAAAACTTACGTTTTGACAAGGGAAAATTAATTTTTTAAGTAAATTTCATCGATTTCATGGTTCTTTGTTTTATGAAGAATCACTTCCGCACGATTTCTGGTCGGTTCAATATAATTTTGTAGATTTGTGAGATTGATACTGGTCCAGACCTGATGGGCAAAGGATTCTACTTCCCCAATCGGCATTTGAGTAAAACGATAATAGTAGCTATTAGGATCGTTTTGGGCTAGGCTCAGCATTTTCAAGAAACGGTCCAGATACCAACTCTCGATGTCATCGACTGCAGCATCAACATAGATGGAAAAGTCAAAGAAGTCAGTAATGTAGAGACGCTCGTTTTGTGGATTTTGAAAAACGTTAATTCCTTCAACAATCACAAAATCAGCAGCTTTGACACTTTGTTTCTCTTCGGGTACGATGTCGTAGACTTCATGAGAATAGACAGGAATATCTACATCTTGTCCATTTTTGATGCGGTCCAAGAAGTTGAGAAGAGCTTCCATATCATAACTTTCAGGAAATCCCTTGCGATTTAAAATCCCTTGCTCAATCAAGGTCTGGTTGGGATAGAGAAAGCCATCAGTTGTTACCAACTCAACCCTAGCATCTGTAAGTGTACGGGACAGTAGGATTTGAAGTAGGCGACTGGTTGTGGATTTTCCAACGGCAACACTCCCAGAAACCCCAATGATAAAAGGCTGGGCTTTACTTTCACGTTGAAGGAAAATTCCTTTTGAAAAGGCCAAATCATCCTTGGTACGTTTGTAAATCTGGATGAGATGGGCTAGGGGTAGATAGACATCGGTAACATCCTGTAAGCTAATCTGGTCATTAAAACTCTTGATGGATTCTAATTCCTCTTCTGTCAAAGGAGGTGTTGTCTTTCGATGTAAAGATTGCCAAGTCTGGCGACTGATTTTTTCAAAATGTAACAATTCGTTGGTCATTTGTTTTCCCCTAGATATTTTGTTTATCATACCATAAAAAGCTAAAAAAATAAAGCGGTTTCTTGATGATAGTAAGCCAATATCGTATAATAGAGGTAGATAGAGGCTGAACAATTTATTGATGAAGTAGGAGCTACTTTCTCCTGAGTTATAAGCTAATAAAGGGGGCTTTGGTATTCACAACTTATAGGAGGTGTACTATGAGAATCTTAAAACGTTACATATGAACTGCACCCCAAAAGTTAGACAGAAAAAATCTAACTTTTGGGGTGTTTTTATTATGAAATTAACTTATGATGATAAAGTTCAGATCTATGAACTTAGAAAACAAGGATATAGCTTAGAGAAGCTTTCAAATAAATTTGGGATAAATAATTCTAATATTAGGTACATGATTAAATTGATTGATTGTTACGGAATAGAGTTCGTCAAAAAAGGAAAAAATCGTTACTATTCTCCTGATTTAAAACAAGAAATGATTCATAAAGTCTTACATTAAGGCTGGACTAAAGATAGAGTTTCTCTTGAATATGGCCTCCCAAGTCGTACGATACTTCTTAATTGGCTAGCACAATACAAGAAAAACGGGTATACTATTGTTGAGAAAACAAGAGGGAGAGTACCTAAAATGGGACGTAAGCCAAAAAAGAGACCTGAAGAGAGGACAGAATTAGAACGTCTTCAAGCAGAAAATGAGTACCTGAGAGAGCGGAGAATGCAATCCTAAAAAAGTTGAGAGAACTCCGATTGAAGGAGGAAAAAGAGAAAGAAGAAAGACAGAAATTGTTCAAGAATTAATGACTGAGTTTTCGTTAGATATTCTTCTAAAAGCCATTAAACTAGCTCGTTCGACCTACTACTATCACTTGAAACAGCTAGAGAAACCAGATAAGGACCAAGAGCTTAAAGCTGAAATTCAATCCATTTTTATCGAACACAAGGGAAATTATGGTTATCGTCGGATTCATTTAGAACTAAGAAATCGTGGTTATCTGGTAAATCATAAAAGAGTTCAACGCTTGATGAAAGTACTCAATTTACAAGCTAAAATGCGACAGAAACGAAAATATTCTTCTCATAAAGGAGACGTTGGTAAGAAGGCAGAGAATCTCATTCAACGTCAATTTGAAGGCTCTAAAACAATGGAAAAGTGCTACACAGATGTGACAGAATTTGCCATTCCAGCAAGTACTCAAAAGCTTTACTTATCACCAGTTTTAGATGGCTTTAATAGCGAAATTATCGCCTATAATCTTTCAACTTCACCCAACTTAGAACAAGTAAAAACAATGTTGGAACAGGCCTTCACAGAGAAACACTACGAGAATACGATTCTCCATAGTGACCAAGGTTGGCAATATCAACACGATTCTTATCATCAGTTTCTAGAGGATAAGGGAATTCAAGCATCCATGTCACGTAAGGGGAACAGTCCAGACAATGGTATGATGGAGTCCTTCTTTGGGATTCTGAAATCGGAAATGTTTTACGGTTATGAGAAGTCATTTCAGTCGCTTAAGCAATTGGAACAAGCCATTGTAGACTATATTGATTACTACAACAATAAACGAATTAAGGTAAAACTAAAAGGACTTAGCCCTGTACAATACAGAACTAAATCCTTCGGATAAATTAATTGTCTAACTTTTTGGGGTCAGTACAATATGGAACTCTGTTTTATTTTAAGTTTCGCCTTACCTTTTATAAAAGGAGCCAATGCGGATAATGGTAGACGTTTTGTGGAAACCTATTACGGTTTTACTTTTTTGATGGAACATGCCATTGTAACAGCTGTCTTTATCTGTTCACTCTTGATTGCTTGGCTACTAAAAAAAACGATGGGCGAAAAGGCTTGCTGCTGGAAGTTATCTATTTTTGATTTTGTGGATTGCTACAGAAGGGTATCTCTTCCGCATGTCGCTAGAAGATTTGATACGACTTTGGACAAGTTTGGAATTCCTGACAAAAACTTATCAGTTGGGCTTTTATCTAAACATCTTATTGGGAATCCTGTTGATAATTAAGTATCTGAAGGTTAAGCAATAGTAAATGAAAATGCGTCTGATTATAGATGACAAATTTATTGTTTTATCCTGACTATGATATTTATGGTTCTAAATGGTTTATCATTTATCTATAAGTGTTGAAAGAGATTGAAGAAAAGGTTTTACCTACTAGCTTTCTTCAGTCTTTTTTCGTTTTATTATCAATTTGTAAACGATTTACAATTTAAGTCAAATTATGGTAAAATAGTTTCATGAGTAAAATGTATTATGCAGAAAATCCTGACGCTGCTCACGACATTCATGAGTTGAGAGTGGACTTGTTGGGAGAAAAAATGACCTTTTTGACGGATGCGGGTGTTTTTAGCAAGAAAATGATTGACTTTGGAAGTCAACTCTTGCTCAAGTGTCTTGAGGTCAACCAAGGAGAAACTGTCCTGGATGTAGGCTGTGGTTACGGACCTTTGGGCTTGTCTTTAGCTAAAGCTTATGGCGTTCAGTCTACCATGGTCGATATTAATAATCGTGCCTTGGATTTGGCGCGACAAAATGCTAAACGAAATAAAGTAGAAGCGACGATTTTCCAGTCCAACATCTATGAACAAGTTGAAGGGGAATTTGACCATGTCATTTCCAATCCTCCTATCCGTGCGGGCAAGCAAGTGGTTCATGAAATCATTGAGAAAAGTAAAGATTTCTTGGAAACTGGTGGAGATTTAACAATCGTTATCCAGAAGAAACAAGGGGCCCCAAGCGCCAAGTCAAAGATGGAGGAAGTGTTTGGCAATTGTGAAATCGTCAAAAAAGATAAGGGATACTATATCCTTAGAAGTGTGAAAGAATGAGAGCAGTTGATTTAATCCAAAAGAAACGAGATGGTCAAGAGCTGACTTCGAGTGAAATTGAATGGCTGGTAGAAGGCTATGTGTCAGGAACTGTTCCTGATTATCAGATGTCTGCCTTTGCTATGGCTGTCTATTTCAAAGGAATGACGACTCGAGAAATATCTGATTTGACCATGAGAATGGTTCAGACAGGCCAAGAGTTTGATTTATCCGCTATTGATGGGGTTAAGGTTGACAAGCATTCTACTGGGGGTGTTGGTGACAAGGTGACTTTGATTTTAGCTCCTCTTGTTGCTAGCTTCGGTGTACCTGTGGCAAAAATGAGTGGTCGTGGTCTCGGCCATACTGGCGGAACAATTGATAAGTTGGAGTCCATTAAGGGTTATCAAGTAGAACGTAGTCAAGAGGATTTTATTCGTCAGGTACAGGACATTGGTGTATCTGTCATTGGGCAATCAGACCAGCTGGTCAAAGCAGATAAGCTTCTCTACGCCCTCCGTGATGTAACCGCAACTGTCGACACGATTCCTTTGATTGCGAGTTCGGTGATGAGCAAGAAAATTGCGGCAGGGGCGGATGCTATTTTGCTAGACGTGACTGTCGGTGAGGGGGCCTTCATGAAGACGGTTGATGAGGCGCGTGAACTGGCTCAAACTATGGTGGAACTTGGTAAGGCAGTTGGTCGAAAGACGGTAGCAGTCATTACGGATATGAGTCAGCCCTTGGGACGTGCTATTGGAAATCGCCTTGAAATCCTTGAAGCACTGGAGATTTTACAAGGGCAAGGTCGTCAGGATATTACCCACTTCATCTGTGAATTGGCTCAAATTATGCTTGGTTTGGCAAATGTAAATAAAACAGTTGAAGAAGTTCGCCAACATCTTGAAAATGGTCAAGCACTGGCTAAGTTTGAGGAGATGATCCAAGCCCAAGGTGGAGACTTGGAAGACCTCTATCGTCCTGTCAATGTGGCCTATGTGGTGGAAATCCCTGCTCAGGAAACGGGTGTCATTTCAGCTCTCCCAGCAATGGAATTTGGGCTTTATGCCATGAGACTGGGGGCAGGCCGTGCAGTCAAGTCTGATGCCTTGGACTATGAAACAGGAATTGTTTTTGAAAAGAAAGTTGGAGACTCCGTTCAAAAGGGGGAAATTGTTGCAAAAGTATACACAAATGGAAAAATTTCTCCTCAGCTAGTTACAGATTTTCAAAAATATGTTAAAATAAATGATAGTGTGCAAAGTTTACGAGAAATCATAGAAATAATCTCATAAACTGCAGGAGAATCCGAATATGAAATTAAATAAATATATCGATCATACACTTTTGAAACAAGATGCGACAGTAAATCAAATTGATTGTTTGTTGTCTGAAGCTAGAGAGTATGATTTTGCCAGTGTTTGCGTTAATCCGACCTGGGTTGAACATGCTAAAAAAGGGCTTGAAGGCACAGATGTCAAGGTCTGCACAGTAGTAGGTTTCCCCTTGGGAGCAACAACTTCAACTGTGAAAGCTTTTGAAACCAAGGAAGCTATCCAAAATGGTGCAGATGAGATTGATATGGTGATTAATGTTGGAGCTCTCAAAACAGGTAATCTTGATTTGGTTGAGTCGGATATTCGCGCAGTAGTAGAAGCAAGTGGTGACAAGTTAGTGAAAGTCATTATTGAAGCTTGCCTTCTGACAGACCAAGAAAAAGTTGTGGCTTGCCAATTAGCCCAAAAAGCAGGAGCTGATTTTGTTAAAACATCTACTGGCTTTTCAACTGGTGGTGCGACAGTAGCAGATGTTAGATTAATGCGTGAAACAGTTGGACCTGATATGGGAGTCAAGGCTGCAGGTGGAGCTCGTTCTTATGCAGATGCTCTTGCATTTGTAGAAGCAGGGGCGACCCGTATCGGAACGTCAGCTGGGGTAGCCATTTTAAAAGGAGAACTGGTAGATGGCGACTACTGAGTTGATTGAACTGGCAATTGAAACCAGCAAGAAAGCCTATGTCCCCTATTCTCACTTTCCTATCGGAGCAGTTTTAGTAGCCAAAGACGGAAGTGTTTACACGGGAGTGAATATCGAAAATGCTAGCTATCCTTTGACCAATTGCGGTGAGAGAACAGCCATTTTTAAGGCTGTATCTGAAGGGCAAAGAGAATTTTCAGAGCTGATTGTTTATGGTCAAACTGAAAAACCGATTTCACCATGTGGTGCTTGTCGCCAAGTAATGGTCGAATTTTTTGAACAAGATCTAAAAGTGACCTTAGTCGCAAAAGATAAATCGACGGTCGAGATGACGGTCGGGGAATTACTTCCATACTCTTTTACAGACTTAAACTAGTCTGAGTCGCTCTCTGAGTGGCACGGTCCTTGAGGCCAACCAATCCATACTTGCAACATCGTTGCACATCTTATTTAGGAGGTTCAGTAATGAACAAGAAACAATGGCTAGGCCTTGGTCTAGTTGCAGTGGCAGCAGTTGGACTTGCTGCATGTGGTAACCGCTCTTCTCGTAAGGCAGATTCATCTTCTGATGTGAAGACAAAAGCAGCAATCGTCACTGATACTGGTGGTGTTGATGACAAATCATTCAACCAATCAGCTTGGGAAGGTTTGCAGGCTTGGGGTAAAGAACACAATCTTGCAAAAGATAACGGTTTCACTTACTTCCAATCAACAAGTGAAGCTGACTACGCTAACAACTTGCAACAAGCGGCTGGAAGTTACAACCTAATCTTCGGTGTTGGTTTTGCCCTTCACAATGCGGTTGAAGAAGCAGCTAAAGAACATTCTGACTTGAACTATGTCTTGATTGATGATGTGATTAAAGATCAAAAGAATGTTGCGAGCGTAACTTTCGCTGATAATGAGTCAGGTTACCTTGCAGGTGTAGCTGCAGCAAAAACAACTAAAACAAAACAAGTTGGTTTTGTAGGTGGACAGGAGTCAGAAGTTATCTCTCGTTTTGAAGCAGGATTCAAGGCTGGTGTTGCGTCAGTAGACCCATCTATCAAAGTACAAGTTGACTATGCTGGTTCATTTGGTGATGCCGCTAAAGGTAAAACAATTGCAGCTGCACAATACGCAGCCGGTGCAGATATTGTTTACCAAGTAGCTGGTGGTACAGGTGCTGGTGTCTTTGCAGAAGCAAAATCACTCAACGAAAGCCGTCCTGAAAATGAAAAAGTTTGGGTTATCGGTGTTGACCGTGACCAAGAAGCAGAAGGTAAATACACTTCTAAAGATGGTAAAGAATCAAACTTTGTTCTTGCATCTACTTTGAAACAAGTTGGTACAACTGTAAAAGATATTTCTAACAAGGCAGAAAAAGGTGAATTCCCTGGCGGTCAAGTGATCGTTTACTCATTGAAAGATAAAGGGGTTGACTTGGTAACAACAAACCTTTCAGAAGAAGGTAAAAAAGCTGTCGAAGATGCAAAAGCTAAAATCCTTGATGGAAGCGTAAAAGTTCCTGCAAAATAATGGATGGAAGTCATTTCTTAGGAAGCGGCCATCGGCCGCTTTTTAAGAGTTGAGACAAAGTCATTTTGTCTCAGTAAAGCTTGCTACTAGATAAAATAGCAAGTTTTATTGAAATAAAATAAGACTCTGAAAGGAAGAGCACATGGCACACGAAAATGTCATTGAGATGCGTGATATTACCAAGGTGTTTGGTGAATTTGTTGCCAACGACAAAATCAACCTGCACCTACGAAAAGGTGAAATTCATGCACTTTTAGGAGAAAATGGGGCTGGAAAGTCCACGCTCATGAACATGTTAGCAGGGCTTCTTGAACCAACCAGTGGTGAAATCGCGGTCAACGGTCAAGTTGTCAACCTCGACTCCCCATCTAAAGCAGCTGGCTTGGGAATCGGAATGGTTCACCAGCACTTTATGTTGGTAGAGGCTTTCACGGTGGCTGAAAACATTATTTTAGGAAGTGAATTGACTAAAAATGGTGTGCTAGATATCGCTGGAGCTAGCAAAGAAATCAAGGCTCTTTCTGAACGTTATGGCTTAGCTGTGGACCCTTCTGCCAAGGTGGCAGACATCTCAGTTGGAGCCCAACAACGTGTAGAAATTTTAAAAACCCTTTATCGGGGGGCTGATATCCTTATCTTTGACGAACCAACGGCCGTTTTGACTCCATCAGAAATTGATGAGTTGATGGCTATTATGAAAAATCTTGTCAAAGAAGGGAAATCAATTATCTTGATTACCCACAAGTTGGACGAGATTCGCGCAGTTTCTGACCGCGTTACAGTTATCCGTCGTGGGAAATCAATTGAAACTGTCGAAATTGCAGGAGCTACCAATGCTGATTTGGCAGAAATGATGGTGGGACGTTCTGTTTCCTTTAAAACAGAGAAACAAGCCTCTCAACCAAAAGAAGTGGTCTTGTCTATTAAAGACTTGGTGGTCAATGAAAACCGCGGTGTTCCAGCTGTTAAAAATCTGTCCTTGGATGTTCGTGCTGGAGAGATTGTTGGTATTGCGGGGATTGATGGAAATGGTCAGTCTGAACTGATTCAAGCGATTACAGGTCTTCGCAAGGTTGAATCTGGTAGCATTGAGCTAAAAGGAGATTCAATTGTAGGATTGCACCCACGTCAGATTACAGAGTTGAGTGTTGGGCACGTTCCAGAAGATCGTCACCGTGATGGTTTGATTTTGGAAATGATGATTTCTGAAAATATTGCCCTTCAAACCTACTATAAAGAACCACATAGTAAAAATGGAATTTTGAACTATTCAAATATTACTTCTTATGCTAAAAAGCTAATGGAAGAGTTTGATGTTCGTGCTGCAAATGAATTTGTTCCTGCAGCGGCACTCTCAGGAGGAAATCAACAAAAAGCAATTATTGCTCGTGAAATTGATCGTGATCCTGATCTCCTTATCGTCAGCCAGCCAACTCGTGGGTTGGATGTCGGTGCCATTGAATATATCCACAAGCGCTTGATTGAAGAGCGTGATAATGGCAAGGCTGTCCTTGTTGTCAGCTTTGAATTGGATGAGATTTTAAATGTCTCAGACCGTATTGCCGTTATCCACGATGGTAAGATTCAAGGTATTGTATCACCAGAAACAACCAATAAACAAGAACTTGGTGTCTTGATGGCTGGTGGAAACTTGGGAAAGGAGAAGAGTGATGTCTAAAAAATTACAACAAATTTCGGTTCCCTTGATTTCTGTCTTCCTAGGAATTTTACTCGGGGCCATTGTTATGTGGATCTTCGGTTATGATGCTATTTGGGGCTACGAAGAATTGTTCTATACAGCATTTGGCAGTCTGCGTGGGATTGGTGAAATCTTCCGTGCTATGGGTCCTTTAATCTTGATTGGTCTTGGTTTTGCCGTTGCCAGTCGCGCTGGTTTCTTTAACGTCGGACTTCCTGGGCAGGCCTTGGCTGGTTGGATTCTCAGTGGTTGGTTTGCCCTGTCGCATCCAGATATGCCCCGTCCCTTGATGATTCTAGTAACCATCGTGATTGCCCTGATTGCTGGTGGGATTGTCGGAGCGATTCCAGGTATTCTTAGAGCCTATCTAGGGACATCAGAGGTTATCGTAACCATCATGATGAACTACATTGTCTTGTATGTAGGAAATGCCTTTATCCATGCCTTTCCTAAAGACTTCATGCAAAGTACAGATTCTACGATTCGTGTTGGGGCTAATGCAACCTACCAGACACCTTGGTTGGCTGAGTTGACTGGTAATTCGCGGATGAATATCGGTATTTTCTTTGCTCTCATTGCCGTTGCAGTCATTTGGTTCATGCTCAAGAAAACAACCCTTGGTTTTGAAATTCGTGCGGTTGGTCTTAATCCTCACGCATCAGAATACGCTGGTATTTCTGCAAAAAGAACGATTATCCTCTCAATGATTATCTCAGGTGCCTTGGCAGGTCTTGGTGGGGCTGTTGAAGGTTTGGGAACCTTCCAGAACGTTTATGTTCAGGGGGCGTCATTAGCTGTCGGATTTAACGGAATGGCGGTTAGTCTGCTTGCGGCCAACTCACCAATTGGTATTCTCTTTGCAGCCTTCCTATTTGGTGTTCTCCAAGTTGGAGCCCCTGGTATGAATGCGGCGCAGGTACCGTCTGAGCTTGTCAGCATTGTAACAGCGTCTATTATCTTCTTTGTCAGTGTTCATTACCTTATCGAACGCTTTGTCAAACCGAAAAAACAAGTTAAAGGAGGTAAGTAAAGATGTCTATTACAACCTTGCTCACCCTCTTGGTGTCTTCTATGCTGATTTACTCAGCGCCCCTCATCTTTACAAGTATTGGTGGTGTTTTCTCTGAACGTGGTGGTGTCGTAAACGTCGGCCTTGAAGGAATTATGGTTATGGGTGCCTTTTCTGGAGTTGTCTTTAACCTTGAATTTGCAGAACAATTTGGAGCAGCAACTCCATGGCTATCCTTACTTGTAGCAGGATTGGTAGGGGGGCTTTTCTCCATCATCCACGCAGCAGCGACGGTTCATTTCCGTGCAGACCATGTTGTCAGCGGTACGGTATTGAACTTGATGGCGCCAGCCTTGGCTGTTTTCTTGGTGAAAGTACTTTATAACAAAGGACAAACCGACAACCTAAGTCAGACTTTTGGACGCTTTGATTTCCCAGTCTTGGCAAATATCCCAGTGATTGGTGATATCTTCTTCAAGTCAACTAGTCTACTTGGTTATCTAGCGATTGCCTTCTCATTCCTTGCTTGGTTTATCCTCTTCAAGACTCGCTTTGGTCTTCGTCTCCGCTCTGTCGGTGAACACCCTCAAGCAGCGGATACTTTGGGAATCAATGTCTACAAGATGAGATATTTAGGGGTTATTATTTCAGGTTTCCTAGGTGGAATTGGCGGAGCGATTTATGCTCAATCCATCTCAGTTAACTTCTCGGTGACAACTATTGTTGGACCTGGATTTATCGCCCTTGCTGCGATGATTTTCGGGAAATGGAATCCAATCGGAGCCATGCTATCTAGTCTCTTCTTTGGACTTTCACAAAGTTTGGCTGTTATCGGTTCTCAATTGCCGTTCCTACAAGGTGTGCCAACAGTTTATCTTCAAATCGCACCTTATGTTTTGACAATTCTTGTCTTGGCAGCCTTCTTTGGAAAAGCAGTTGCACCAAAAGCAGATGGTATTAACTATATCAAATCAAAATAAGCATACAAAAAACGTCAGTTCAGAATGAACTGCACCCCAAAAGTTAGACAGAAAAAATCTAACTTTTGGGGTGTTTTTATTATGAAATTAACTTATGATGATAAAGTTCAGATCTATGAACTTAGAAAACAAGGATATAGCTTAGAGAAGCTTTCAAATAAATTTGGGATAAATAATTCTAATATTAGGTACATGATTAAATTGATTGATCGTTACGGAATAGAGTTCGTCAAAAAAGGAAAAAATCGTTACTATTCTCCTGATTTAAAACAAGAAATGATTCATAAAGTCATACATGAAGGCTGGACTAAAGATAGAGTTTCTCTTGAATACGGCCTCCCAAGTCGTACGATACTTCTTAATTGGCTAGCACAATACAAGAAAAACGGGTATACTATTGTTGAGAAAACAAGAGGGAGACCAACTAAAATGGGACGTAAACGGAAGAAAACTTGGGATGAAATGACAGAACTAGAGCGACTCCAAGAGGAGAATGAACGCTTACGTACTGAGGTGGCTTACTTAAAAAAGTTAAAAGAGCTGGAAGACAGGGACGAAGCCATACAGCGAGAAAGGCAGAGACAATTAGAGAAATGGCTTCAGGAGGATTTCGACTAGATTTACTTCTTGAAGTGACTCGTTTACCTAGCTCAACTTACTATTATCAGTTGAAGGAACTAGATGGGCTTGACAAAGATAAAGATCTTAAAGCTGAAATTCAAGCTATTTTTACTGAGCACAAAGGAAATTATGGCTATCGCCGAATAACTCTTGAATTGAGGAATCGTGGTCATATAGTAAACCATAAGAAGGTCCAACGTCTGATGAAAATCCTTGGTTTAAGTGCTCGAATTCGCCGTAAACGAAAGTATTCTTCCTACCAAGGAGAGATTGGCAAGAAAGCAGAGAATATCATTCAACGCCAGTTTGAAGCATCGAGACCAATGGAAAAGTGTTATACGGATGTGACAGAGTTTGCCATTCCAAATAGCACGCAGAAATTGTATTTATCGCCTGTTTTAGATGGATTTAACAGCGAAATTATTGCTTTTAATCTTTCTTGTTCTCCTAATTTAGAACAAGTAAAAAAGATGTTGGAACAGGCCTTCACAGAGAAACACTACGAGAATACGATTCTCCATAGTGACCAAGGTTGGCAATACCAACACGATTCTTATCATCGGTTCCTAGAGAGTAAGGGAATTCAAGCATCCATGTCACGAAAGGGCAACAGCCCAGACAACGGTATGATGGAATCTTTCTTTGGCATTTTAAAATCCGAAATGTTTTATGGCCATGAGAAAAACTTTAAATCACTTAATCAATTGGAACAAGCTATTATAGACTATATCGATTACTACAACAACAAACGAATTAAGGTAAAACTAAAAGGACTTAGCCCTGTACAATACAGAACTAAATCCTTCGGATAAATTAATTGTCTAACTTTTTGGGGTCAGTACAGAACTGGCGTTTTATTTTTTAGGATGTTGATGGGTTAGGTTTAATCCCCAAGGGACTAAATTTTCAGTCTTGTTTTTGATACGAGCGATATTATCCTTATGACGAATGATAATCAAACTAGCAAGTACTAGGATAATAGCGATGAAGAGAGGGTCATAGTTGCTCAGGATAAAACCAAAAAGTGGAAAGAGTAGAACCCCGATGACGGCTGCGATAGATGCTGTGACACTAGACAGTGAAATCATACTACCAAGATAGAGGGTTCCAAAGAAAACAACTGCAAGGTAGAGACAGAAGACAGGTGCAAATCCGAAAACCACTCCAGCACTGGTTGCGACAGCCTTACCACCCTTAAATCCTGCAAAGATAGGGAAGGTATGGCCAATAACAGCCAAAAGTCCAAAGATGAGAGGCGAAACGCCTTGTAGATGAAACATAATCGGAAGAAGTGTTGCTAGGGTCCCTTTGAAAAAGTCAATCACAAAGGTTGCCATACCAGCTTTCTTGCCTAAAATGCGGAAGGTATTGGTCGTTCCAGTGTTACCAGAACCATGCTCGCGCAGATTGATTTGAAAGAATACTTGTCCAATCCAGAGACCAGACGGAATCGAACCCAGCAGATAAGCTAGGATTAATAAAACTATTGTAATCATACTCCTATTATATCATGAATTGGGAAAGAAATGCAGAGAATCTCTTCTGAAATTGTCACACCGGAGAAAGAAAAATTTTGCAAAATCCTTGGAAAACCTGTAGAATAGTAAAGATGAACGAATAGGAGGTTCCTTGTGTCAAAAAAGGAAATCAATATTAACAATTATAATGATGATGCCATTCAGGTGCTAGAAGGGTTGGATGCGGTCCGAAAACGTCCAGGGATGTATATCGGATCGACCGATGGCGCTGGGCTCCACCACCTAGTCTGGGAAATCGTCGATAATGCTGTCGATGAAGCCTTGTCTGGATTTGGTGACCGTATTGATGTGACCATTAATAAAGACGGCAGTTTAACGGTTCAAGACCACGGACGTGGGATGCCGACTGGGATGCACGCCAGGGGAATTCCAACTGTTGAGGTTATCTTTACCATTCTCCACGCTGGAGGAAAATTCGGTCAAGGGGGCTATAAGACATCAGGTGGACTTCACGGGGTGGGTTCTTCCGTCGTTAACGCCCTTTCTAGCTGGCTAGAAGTTGAAATCACTCGCGATGGTGCAATCTACAAGCAACGTTTTGAAAATGGTGGCAAACCTGTCACGACCTTGAAGAAAATTGGTACAGCACCTAAATCTAAAACAGGTACCAAAGTCACCTTCATGCCTGATGCGACGATATTCTCTACGACAGATTTCAAGTACAATACCATCTCAGAACGCCTCAATGAGTCAGCCTTTCTTTTAAAAAATGTGACCTTGTCTCTGACAGATAAGCGAACAGATGAAGCGATTGAATTCCACTATGAGAATGGGGTACAAGACTTTGTTTCTTATCTGAACGAAGACAAGGAGACCTTGACGCCGGTTCTTTACTTTGAAGGGGAAGACAATGGTTTCCAAGTGGAAGTGGCCCTCCAGTACAATGATGGTTTTTCAGATAACATCTTGTCCTTTGTCAATAACGTTCGCACCAAGGACGGTGGAACGCACGAGACAGGACTTAAGTCTGCCATTACAAAGGTTATGAACGACTACGCGCGTAAGACGGGGCTTCTCAAGGAAAAAGATAAAAACCTTGAAGGTTCAGACTATCGTGAGGGACTAGCAGCCGTTCTTTCTATCTTAGTTCCGGAAGAACACCTCCAGTTTGAAGGACAGACCAAGGACAAACTAGGAAGCCCTCTTGCTCGTCCCGTTGTGGATGGAATGGTGGCGGATAAGTTGACCTTTTTCCTTATGGAAAATGGGGAATTGGCTTCTAACCTCATCCGCAAGGCTATCAAGGCCCGTGATGCTCGCGAAGCGGCACGTAAGGCGCGTGATGAGAGCCGTAATGGTAAGAAAAATAAAAAAGATAAGGGCTTGTTGTCTGGGAAATTGACCCCAGCCCAATCCAAAAATCCTGCTAAGAATGAACTCTATCTAGTTGAGGGGGACTCTGCCGGCGGTTCTGCCAAACAAGGTCGTGACCGTAAGTTCCAGGCAATCTTGCCTCTTCGTGGTAAGGTTATCAATACAGCCAAAGCCAAGATGGCGGATATCCTCAAAAATGAAGAAATCAATACCATGATTTATACTATTGGTGCGGGTGTTGGAGCAGACTTTTCTATTGAGGATGCCAACTATGACAAGATCATTATCATGACCGATGCGGACACCGACGGTGCCCACATTCAGACTTTACTCTTGACATTTTTCTACCGCTACATGCGTCCGCTAGTTGAGGCAGGACATGTTTATATCGCCCTCCCGCCTCTTTACAAGATGTCAAAAGGTAAAGGCAAGAAAGAAGAAGTAGCCTACGCATGGACAGACGGAGAACTTGAAGAACTCCGCAAACAGTTCGGTAAAGGTGCAACACTCCAACGCTACAAGGGGCTTGGAGAGATGAATGCGGATCAACTCTGGAAAACAACTATGAACCCAGAAACGCGTACCCTTATCCGTGTAACCATTGAAGATTTGGCTCGCGCCGAACGTCGTGTCAATGTCCTTATGGGAGACAAGGTCGAACCACGACGTAAGTGGATTGAAGACAATGTCAAGTTTACGCTGGAAGAAGCGACAGTGTTTTAAGTTAGTTTTTAATGAATGGGTATAAAAATGAGAACTGAAACAGAAATGCTCGATGTAATTTTAAAGACTGCTGAAACCTTACAAGTCGCGGCTGTCGCCATGTCTGGTTCACGGACAAACCCAAAGGCCCTAAAAGATGAATTTCAAGACTATGACGTGATCTATGTCGTGGACGATTTAGATAATCTGACGAGTGACCTTTCTTGGTTGGGGCAGTTTGGTAAATGCCTGATTGAACAGTATGTCCTACTTGACCAGCGACATCTTTATCTCATGCTCTTTGAAGATGGCAATAGGATTGATTTGACCCTCTGCCCCAAAGACTACATTCAAGAGTGGATAGACAGTGAGGCCGGATTTACTATTTTAGAAGATCCAGAGCATTTATTTGAACCCTATTCCCCAAATATAGAGCGTTACTGGACAAGCCCAGCTAGTGCGATAGAGTTTGAAAAAACCTGCAATGAATTTTGGTGGGTATCAACTTACGTGGTCAAAGGAATCTGTCGCAAGCAAGTCATCTATGCCACTGACCATCTCCACGGTATTTGTCAGCAAGAACTTCTAAAGGTCTTGGCTTGGCAAGTTGCAACTGATAAGGGGATGGTTGATATTGGCAAGAACTATAAATATCTCTTTAAGTATTTACCTACTGAGAAAGGAAAGGAATTCTCGAATCTGCTTGATTTTTCAAGCATAGATAAAATCACTCAGTCTTTGTTTGCTACGATGAATTTTTTCCACCAAGAGGCTCAGTCCCTTGCTCAAAAGAAGGGTTTTGACTATGATATGGAAGTAGCTGAGAAGATGATTGAGTATGCTGAGGAGAGACTTCTTAATCGCTAACTAACTAAAGACCTTAATTTAAAAGATTAAACTACAGAAAGGGTCGTTTGGTTATTTGTAGTAACTGAACACGGGACTAATTTTATTCGGAAAAAGTCAAATCGTCTTGACTTCATCGAGCCCTACATCGATTTTCTATTTTTCTACAGACATTTTTGGCAAGCCAAATCGTCCCTTTATATCTTAACTGAACACCTTTTCTGTAAAAACCTACTCTACATTCTTTGAAAGGAGTTGAACACGCCCTAAATGCTAGGTGAAAAAGATAAATTCTCTTGTGAGCTTTCTTACTTCAAGAATTTTCTATTTTCACTTGGTATTTTACGGGCTCTGTATCCTATATGAGTAACATTCAAAACATGTCCCTTGAGGACATCATGGGAGAGCGCTTTGGTCGCTACTCCAAGTACATTATTCAAGACCGGGCTTTGCCAGATATTCGTGATGGATTGAAGCCGGTTCAGCGCCGCATTCTTTATTCGATGAATAAGGATGGTAATACCTTTGACAAAAGTTACCGTAAGTCGGCCAAGTCTGTCGGGAATATCATGGGGAATTTTCACCCACACGGGGATTCTTCTATCTATGATGCTATGGTTCGTATGTCACAGGACTGGAAAAACCGTGAGATTTTGGTCGAAATGCACGGTAATAACGGTTCTATGGACGGAGATCCGCCTGCGGCTATGCGTTATACCGAGGCGCGTTTGTCTGAAATTGCTGGCTACCTTCTTCAAGATATCGAGAAAAAGACAGTTCCTTTTGCTTGGAACTTTGACGATACGGAGAAAGAGCCGACAGTCTTGCCAGCAGCCTTTCCAAACCTTTTAGTCAATGGTTCGACTGGGATTTCGGCTGGATATGCCACAGATATTCCACCCCATAATTTAGCTGAGGTCATTGATGCCACTGTTTATATGATTGACCACCCGACAGCTAAGGTGGATAAACTCATGGAATTCTTACCAGGACCAGATTTCCCTACAGGAGCTATCATCCAAGGGCGTGACGAAATCAAGAAGGCCTATGAAACTGGGAAAGGGCGCGTGGTTGTTCGTTCCAAGACTGAGATTGAAAAGCTAAAAGGTGGTAAGGAACAAATCGTTGTCACTGAGATTCCTTATGAAATCAATAAGGCCAATCTGGTCAAGAAAATCGATGATGTTCGTGTCAATAACAAGGTGGCAGGGATCGCTGAGGTTCGTGATGAGTCTGACCGTGATGGTCTTCGTCTTGCTATTGAACTCAAGAAAGATGCTAATACCGAGCTCGTTCTCAACTATCTATTCAAATATACTGACCTACAAATCAATTACAACTTTAACATGGTGGCGATTGATAATTTCACACCTCGTCAGGTCGGGATTGTCCCAATCTTGTCTAGCTATATTGCCCACCGTCGCGAAGTCATCTTGGCACGTTCCCGCTTTGACAAGGATAAGGCTGAAAAACGTCTCCATATCGTGGAAGGTTTGATTCGTGTCATCTCTATTTTAGATGAAGTCATTGCCCTTATCCGAGCTTCTGAGAACAAGGCTGATGCCAAGGAAAACCTCAAGGTCAGTTATGATTTTACGGAAGAGCAGGCTGAGGCCATCGTTACCTTGCAACTGTACCGTTTGACCAATACAGACGTAGTTGTCTTGCAAGAAGAAGAAGCAGAACTTCGTGAGAAGATTGCCATGCTTGCGGCTATTATCGGTGATGAGCGGACTATGTACAATCTCATGAAGAAAGAACTTCGGGAGGTTAAGAAGAAGTTTGCGACACCTCGTTTGAGTTCTTTAGAGGATACTGCTAAAGTAATTGAGATTGATACAGCTAGTCTTATCGCCGAGGAAGATACCTACGTCAGCGTGACAAAGGCCGGTTACATCAAGCGTACCAGCCCGCGTTCTTTTGCAGCTTCAACGCTAGAGGAAATTGGCAAACGTGATGATGACCGTTTGATTTTTGTTCAATCTGCCAAGACAACCCAGCATCTTTTGATGTTCACGACTCTTGGAAATGTCATTTATCGACCAATCCATGAATTGGCAGACATTCGCTGGAAGGATATCGGAGAGCACCTGAGCCAAACCATCACAAACTTTGAAACTAACGAAGAAATCCTTTATGTGGAAGTCGTGGATCAGTTTGATGATGCGACAACCTACTTTACTGCAACTCGTCTCGGTCAAATCAAGCGTGTAGAATGCAAAGAATTCTCTCCATGGCGAACCTACAAGTCTAAGTCTGTCAAGTATGCTAAGCTCAAAGACGATACAGACCAGATTGTAGCAGTGGCTCCGATTAAACTAGATGATGTTCTTTTGATTAGCCAAAATGGTTATGCCCTTCGTTTCAATATTGAAGAGGTTCCGGTTGTTGGTGCCAAGGCTGCAGGTGTCAAAGCTATGAACCTGAAAGCAGATGATGTCCTCCAATCCGCCTTTATCTGTAACACCTCATCCTTCTACCTCTTGACCCAACGTGGAAGTTTGAAACGTGTTTCTATTGACGAAATTCCGGCAACCAGCCGTTCCAAACGTGGCTTACAAGTCTTGCGTGAGTTGAAAAACAAACCGCATCGTGTCTTCTTGGCAGGAGCGGTTGCAGAACAAGGCTTTATTGGTGATCTCTTCAGTACAGAAGTGGAAGAGAACGACCAAACTCTGCTTGTTCAATCCAACAAAGGAACAATCTATGAAAGCCGATTGCAAGACTTGAACTTGTCAGAACGCACTAGCAACGGAAGCTTCATTTCTGATACGATTTCAGATGAAGAAGTTTTTGACGCTTATTTTAAAGAAGTATATACAGAAGCCAAATAAGTGAAATGAAGAATCAGTTCTAAGAGCTGGTTCTTTTTTATTGAAGAAATTTTCTGAAAATTACAAAATATACTTGCTATTTTAGAAAAATAGTGTAGAATAAAAGAAATAGGTTTTAGAATAAGGAGTGGAATATGACAGTAACGATTGATTGGGAAAATCTCGGTTTTTCCTATATGAAATTACCTTATCGCTATATTGCTCATTTTAAAAATGGACAATGGGATCAAGGAGAGTTGACAGAAGATGCAATCTTGCATATTTCAGAGTCTTCTCCAAGTCTTCACTATGGTCAACAAGCATTTGAAGGTTTAAAAGCTTATCGTACTAAGGATGGTAGTGTTCAACTGTTCCGTCCTGATGAAAATGCCAAACGTCTGCAACGTACTTGTGATCGTCTCTTGATGCCACAAGTTCCAACAGAAATGTTTGTAGAAGCTTGTAAAGCAGTTGTTCGTGCGAATGAAGAATATGTACCACCATACGGAACAGGTGGAACCTTATATCTTCGCCCTCTTTTGATTGGTGTCGGAGATATTATTGGGGTTAAACCAGCAGAGGAATACATTTTCACCATCTTTGCTATGCCAGTTGGAAATTACTTTAAGGGTGGATTGGTTCCAACCAACTTCTTGATTCAGGATGAATACGACCGTGCCGCTCCAAATGGTACAGGTGCGGCTAAGGTTGGTGGGAACTATGCTGCCAGTCTCTTGCCAGGGAAATTGGCCAAGTCACGTCATTTCTCAGATGTTATCTATCTAGACCCATCAACTCATACAAAGATTGAAGAAGTCGGATCAGCTAACTTCTTTGGAATTACAGCTGATAATGAATTTGTAACACCATTGAGTCCTTCTATCTTGCCATCTATTACCAAGTATTCTTTGCTTTATTTGGCAGAACATCGCTTGGGCTTAACTCCTATTGAGGGGGATGTCCCGATTGATAACCTTGACCGTTTTGTAGAGGCAGGTGCCTGTGGTACAGCAGCGGTTATTTCTCCAATTGGAGGTATTCAACACGGTGATGATTTCCATGTATTCTATAGTGAAACAGAAGTAGGCCCTGTGACTCGTAAATTATATGATGAATTGACAGGAATTCAGTTTGGTGATATTGAAGCGCCAGAAAGTTGGATTGTAAAAGTAGATTAAAATTAACTAAAGGAGATTTTTTATGAAATCGAAAAAGTGGCTTTTAACAGCAGGAGTGGTCCTGAGCACAACAGCTCTATTAGCGGCTTGTGGAAAAGCTGATAAAGAAGCAGATGCACCGACAACATTTTCATATGTCTATGCAGTAGATCCTGCGTCTTTGGACTATAGTGTAGCGACTCGTACATCTACAACAGATGTCATCGGGAATGTGGTTGATGGATTGATGGAAAATGACCAATACGGAAATGTTATTCCTTCCTTAGCTGAAGATTGGTCTGTCTCAAAAGATGGTTTGACTTATACCTATAAACTTCGTAAAGGAGTTAAATGGTACACATCAGAAGGCGAAGAATATGCAGAAGTAACAGCCCATGACTTTGTGACAGGACTAAAACACGTAGCTGACGGAAAGTCAGACGGTGTCTCTCTCATCCAAAATTCAATCAAGGGCTTGGATGCCTACATGACTGGTGAGACCAATGATTTCTCTACAGTTGGTGTTAAGGCCTTGGACGATTATACAGTTGAATATACCCTAAATAAACCAGAAAGTTTCTGGAACTCTAAAGTCACAACAGCAACGATGTTGCCTGTAAATGAAGAGTTTTTGAAGGCATCAGGTAAAGATTATGGAGCAGTTACTCCAGCAGGGATTCTTTACAATGGTCCTTATATCTTGAAGACCTTGACATCTAAATCGTTAATCGAATACGAGAAAAATCCAAACTACTGGGATAAAGAAAAGGTAAAAATCGAGAAAATCAAATTGACCTACTACGATGGTTCTGATCAGGAATCGTTGATTCGTAGCTTCTCTTCAGGTGCCTATACGACAGCCCGTCTCTTCCCAAGTAGCTCAAACTTTGCTTCAACTTTGGAACAATACGGAGATAAAATCACTTATAGCCCACAGGACTCAAGTAGTTATTACTTCACCTTTAACGTAAATCGTCAGTCATATAATAAAACTGCGAAAACAAGTGAAGAGCAAAAGACTTCTACTAAAGAAGCTATGCTTAATAAGGACTTCCGTCAGGCTATCAACTTTGCCTTCAACCGCCATTCTTATGCTGCCCAGCTAAATGGTGAAGACGGTGCGGATAAGATTATTCGTAACAGCCTTGTTCCTGACAACTTTGTACAAGCAGGTGGGAAAAACTTTGGTCAAATCGCTCAAGCAGAGTTGGTGAACTATGGTGACCAGTGGAAAGGTGTTGAGCTAGTTGACGGTAAGGATTCTATCTACAACCCTGATAAGGCTAAAGCTGCGTTCGAAAAAGCTAAGAAAGACTTGGAATCTAAAGGGGTAACTTTCCCAATTCACTTGGATGTCCCAGTTGAACAAACAGACACCATCGCCGTTCAACAAAGTAACTCTTTCAAACAGTCAATTGAATCAACTCTTGGTGCTGAAAATGTTGTCATCGATGTTCTTCAAATGACTGATAATGAAAAGGAAACAATCACTTCACAAGCGCGTGTTCCTTCTCAAAAAGACTATGATTTGAACAGTACAGGATGGGCTCCAAGCTATCAAGACCCAGCATCTTACTTGAATATCATGGATCCTAAATCAGGTTCTGCTATGAAACACCTTGGTATTACTAAAGGGAAAGATAAGGATGTTGTAGCTAAACTTGGTTTGGACCAATATAAGAAATTATTGGATGATGCCGATTCAGAAACTACGAATCTTGAAGAGCGCTATGAAAAATATGCTAAGGCTCAAGCTTGGTTGACAGATAGTTCATTATTGATGCCGACAGCCTCATCTGGCGGTTCTCCAGTTGTAAGTAATGTAGTGCCATTCTCAAAACCATACTCACAAGTTGGTATTAAGGGTGACCCATATATCTTTAAAGGAATGAAATTGCAAAAAGATATCGTTACGACAAAAGAATATGAAGAAGCACTGAAAAAATGGCAAAAAGAAAAATTGGAATCAAATGGTAAGTACCAAAAAGAACTAGAAAAACACATTAAATAAAGCGGAGAACTCTATATCAGACAAGCCTGATGTAGAGTTTTTTCTTGCTAGTTTTAGGATTTTCTTGTAAAATAGAAAAAGTGAAGAGAGGTATGAAATGAGTAAGAAAGATAAAAAAATTGAAATTCAAGTAGCAGATGCCAAGGTTAATGTAGGAAAAGACAGTTTTGAAGGTTATACATTGACTATCGGTAAAAAAGTTATCGGAGAAATTGCCGAATTAGATGGACAATTTGCCATTATAAAGAATGGGAATGTCGATAGTTTTTATAAAAAATTGGAAAAAGCTGTGGAAATTTTGATTGAAAATTATAATTTAGCAAAATAAGTCTTGTTTTTTTGAAATTTTCATGATATAATGGTCCATGTTGATTGTAGGAGAGATAGCGAAGAGGCTAAACGCGGCGGACTGTAAATCCGCTCCTTCGGGTTCGGGGGTTCGAATCCCTCTCTCTCCATTTCATCAATGGGGTATAGCCAAGCGGTAAGGCAAGGGACTTTGACTCCCTCATGCGTTGGTTCGAATCCAGCTACCCCAGTTCTTAGGTAATAATCAAGATAAAAATCAAAATATCTTAGGGTATTTTATTTTTATAATTGAAAGACGTGAACGATATGAACATGTCCTTGCGGGTGCTTAGGAAAAAAATTATAAGTATGTCAAGTTTAAGAAAAACTTGATTGTTGGAGGATTTTTTAGATGAACGAATTTGAAGATTTGCTAAATAGCGTTAGCCAAGTTGAGACTGGTGATGTTGTTAGTGCTGAAGTATTGACAGTTGATGCGACTCAAGCTAACGTTGCAATCTCTGGAACTGGTGTTGAAGGTGTCTTGACTCTTCGCGAATTGACGAACGATCGCGATGCAGATATCAATGACTTTGTTAAAGTAGGAGAAGTATTGGATGTTCTTGTACTTCGTCAAGTAGTTGGTAAAGATACTGATACAGTTACATACCTTGTATCTAAAAAACGCCTTGAAGCTCGCAAAGCATGGGACAAACTTGTTGGTCGCGAAGAAGAAGTTGTTACTGTTAAAGGAACTCGTGCCGTTAAAGGTGGACTTTCAGTAGAATTTGAAGGTGTTCGTGGATTTATCCCAGCTTCAATGTTGGATACTCGTTTCGTACGTAACACTGAGCGTTTTGTAGGTCAAGAATTTGATGCTAAAATCAAAGAAGTTGACGCTAAAGAAAACCGCTTCATCCTTTCACGTCGTGAAGTTGTTGAAGCAGCTACAGCAGCAGCTCGTGCTGAAGTATTCGGTAAATTGGCTGTTGGTGATGTTGTAACTGGTAAAGTTGCACGTATCACAAGCTTCGGTGCTTTCATCGACCTTGGTGGTGTTGACGGATTGGTTCACTTGACTGAATTGTCACACGAACGTAACGTATCACCAAAATCAGTTGTAACTGTTGGTGAAGAAATTGAAGTGAAAATCCTTGATCTTAACGAAGAAGAAGGACGCGTATCACTTTCACTTAAAGCAACAACACCTGGACCATGGGATGGCGTTGAGCAAAAATTGGCTAAAGGTGATGTAGTAGAAGGAACAGTTAAACGTTTGACTGACTTCGGTGCATTTGTTGAAGTATTGCCAGGTATCGATGGACTTGTTCACGTATCACAAATTTCACACAAACGTATTGAAAATCCAAAAGAAGCTCTTAAAGTTGGTCAAGAAGTTCAAGTTAAAGTTCTTGAAGTTAACGCAGATGCAGAGCGCGTATCACTTTCTATCAAAGCTCTTGAAGAGCGTCCAGCTCAAGAAGAAGGACAAAAAGAAGAAAAACGTGCTGCTCGTCCACGTCGTCCAAAACGTCAAGAAAAACGTGATTTCGAACTTCCAGAAACACAAACAGGATTCTCAATGGCTGACTTGTTCGGTGATATCGAACTTTAATCAAATTGAAAATTCACAAAATCCTTTGTTTACTAAACAAGGGATTTTTCTTTTGTCTGTAAGCCTTTTTTGATATAATAGTCCTATGTTAGAATCAGAAAAAAAATCACGTTATCAAATGTTAAATGAGGAGCTCTCTTTTTTATTGGAAGGCGAAAACAATGTTTTGGCTAATCTTTCCAACGCCAGTGCTCTTTTAAAATCGCACTTTCCTAATACTGTATTTGCAGGCTTTTATTTATTCGATGGAAAGGAATTGGTTTTAGGTCCCTTCCAAGGAGGCGTTTCCTGCATCCGTATTGCACTAGGCAAAGGTGTTTGTGGGGAGGCAGCCTACTTTCAGGAAACTGTTCTGGTTGGTGATGTAACAACTTATCCCAACTATATTTCTTGTGATAGTCGAGCTAAAAGTGAAATTGTTGTCCCAATGATAAAGAATGGTCAACTACTTGGAGTTCTGGATCTGGATTCTTCAAAGGTTGATGATTATGATGCTATGGATCGAGATTATTTGGAACAATTTGTCGCTATTTTGCTTGAAATGACAGAATGGGACTTTACAATGTTTGAGGAGAAAGCCTAATGTATCAAGCACTTTATCGAAAATATAGAAGTCAAAACTTCTCCCAGTTGGTTGGACAGGAAGTTGTGGCTAAGACTCTTAAACAAGCAGTGGAGCAAGAGAAAATAAGTCATGCTTATCTTTTTTCTGGTCCACGGGGAACGGGAAAAACCAGTGTAGCCAAGATTTTTGCCAAAGCTATGAACTGTCCAAATCAAGTGGGTGGTGAACCTTGTAATAACTGCTATATTTGTCAAGCAGTGACAGATGGTAGTTTAGAAGATGTCATTGAAATGGATGCTGCCTCTAATAACGGGGTGGATGAAATCCGTGAAATTCGTGATAAATCTACCTATGCGCCTAGCCTTGCTCGTTATAAGGTTTATATCATAGATGAGGTTCACATGCTGTCTACAGGAGCTTTTAATGCCCTCCTAAAGACGCTGGAAGAGCCAACACAGAATGTGGTCTTTATTTTGGCCACTACTGAATTGCACAAGATTCCTGCCACTATTCTATCCCGTGTGCAACGTTTTGAATTTAAATCGATTAAAACACAGGATATTAAGGAACATATCCACTATATCTTAGAAAAAGAAAATATCAGTTCTGAACCAGAGGCTGTGGAAATCATTGCCAGACGCGCTGAAGGTGGGATGCGAGACGCCTTGTCTATTTTGGATCAAGCCCTGAGTTTGACACAGGGAAACGAGTTGACGACTGCCATCTCTGAAGAAATTACAGGAACTATTAGTCTGTCAGCCTTGGATGATTATGTGGCTGCCTTATCTCAGCAGGATGTTCCCAAGGCCCTAGCATGCTTAAATCTTCTCTTTGAGAATGGTAAGAGCATGACTCGTTTTGTGACCGACCTTTTGCACTATTTAAGAGATTTGTTAATTGTTCAAACAGGTGGAGAAAACACTCATCATAGTCCAGTCTTTGTTAAGAATTTGGCAATTCATCAAGAAAATTTGTTTGAAATGATTCGTTTGGCGACAGTTAGTTTAGCAGATATTAAGTCTAGTTTGCAACCTAAGATTTATGCTGAGATGATGACTATTCGGTTGGCGGAGGTTAAGCCTGAACCAGCTCTTTCAGGAGCTGTTGAAAGTGAAATTTCTGCACTGAGACAGGAAGTCGCCCGTCTCAAACAAGAACTCGCAAATGTGGGAACTGTATCTAAGCCAACCAGTCCAGCTCCAAGTCGCCCAGCAGCGGGCAAGACAATCTATCGTGTGGATCGCAATAAGGTTCAATCTATCCTACAAGAGGCCGTTGAAAATCCTGATTTAGCACGTCAAAATCTGATTCGCTTGCAGAATGCCTGGGGAGAGGTGATTGAAAGTCTTGGAGGTCCCGATAAGGCTCTGCTAGTTGGTTCTCAACCAGTTG
Source organism: Streptococcus mitis (assembly GCF_965111735.1). Taxonomy (GTDB): domain Bacteria; phylum Bacillota; class Bacilli; order Lactobacillales; family Streptococcaceae; genus Streptococcus; species Streptococcus mitis_DR. Next base: position 1,359,206 of record NZ_OZ217346.1, on the reverse strand, counting down.
CGGCCAATGAACACCATGCCATTCTTGCTTTTGAGTCTAACTTCAATGCTGGTCAAACCATGAAACGGGACAATCTCAACACTATGTTTGGTAACATCCTCAGTCAGGCAGCAGGTTTTTCACCTGAGATTTTAGCCATTTCCATGGAGGAATGGAAAGAAGTTCGCGCAGCCTTTTCAGCCAAATCCAAATCTTCTCAAACTGAAAAAGAAGCAGAAGAAAGCCTGATTCCAGAAGGATTTGAATTTTTGGCTGATAAAGTGAAGGTAGAGGAAGACTAAAGAAAGATTTCATGATACAATAAGTTTATGAATAGACAACAATTTATTATCATCGCGCTGTTTACAGCTGCTGAGACCTATTTTTTCAATGAAGCCTGGATGACTGGTCGCTATATTATGGCAGCCTTTTGGGCCATTTTACTCTTTAGAAATTTTCGAGTCAGTTACTTGATGGGCAAGATTGTAGATATCATTGACCAGCATTTAAAAGGAAAAGACTAGTCCTCAGCTTCTAGACAAAATCAAAGCCTTTTAGGCTTTTTTTTGTTATACTATAAAAGTATATTTATTGACCTTTTATACTCTTCGAAAATCAAATTCAAACCGTGTCAGCTTCGCCTTGCCGTACTCAAGTACAGCCTGCGGCTAGCTTCCTAGTTTGCTCTTTGATTTTCATTGAGTATTTCCGTATTTTCTAGGGAAATCAACTATGTTTCTAGTAAGTACTGTAAAGGCCTTGAAAAAGAAAGGAACTATCATGTCAGTATTAGAGATCAAAGATCTTCACGTCGAGATTGAAGGAAAAGAAATTTTAAAAGGGGTTAACCTGACCCTTAAAACAGGAGAAATCGCCGCTATCATGGGACCAAATGGTACTGGTAAATCAACTCTTTCTGCCGCTATCATGGGAAATCCAAACTATGAAGTTACCAAAGGTGAAGTTTTGTTTGATGGCGTAAACATCCTTGAGTTGGAAGTGGACGAGCGTGCGCGTATGGGACTTTTCCTTGCAATGCAATATCCATCAGAAATTCCTGGAATTACCAATGCTGAGTTTCTTCGTGCAGCCATGAATGCTGGTAAGGAAGATGATGAAAAGATTTCAGTTCGTGAGTTCATTACTAAACTGGATGAGAAAATGGAATTGCTCAACATGAAAGAAGAAATGGCAGAGCGTTACCTAAACGAAGGTTTCTCTGGTGGTGAGAAAAAACGTAATGAAATTCTTCAACTCTTGATGTTGGAACCAACTTTCGCCCTTTTGGATGAGATTGACTCTGGTCTTGATATTGACGCTCTTAAAGTTGTGTCTAAAGGTGTCAATGCTATGCGTGGCGAAGGCTTTGGTGCTATGATTATTACTCACTACCAACGTCTTTTGAACTATATCACACCAGATGTGGTACACGTTATGATGGAAGGTCGTGTTGTTCTTTCTGGTGGCCCAGAATTGGCTGCGCGTTTGGAACGTGAAGGATACGCAAAACTAGCTGAAGAACTTGGCTACGACTACAAGGAAGAATTGTAATTCCCTCGTATCTTTTAGGAGAAGTAAATGACTAAAGAAAATATTAAACTTTTTTCAGAAATGCACGCTGAACCAAGCTGGTTGGCTGACATCCGTCAAAAAGCTTTTGATAAGATTGAGAGTCTAGAATTACCAGTTATTGAGCGTGTCAAATTCCACCGTTGGAATCTGGGTGATGGAACGATTACAGAAAGTGAGCCATCAGCAAATGTTTCAGATTTCACTGCACTAGATAATCACTTGAAGTTGGTGCAAGTAGGAACTCAAACTGTTTTTGAGCAAACTCCAGTTGAGTTAGCTGAACAGGGTGTTGTCTTCACAGATTTCCATTCAGCTTTAGAAGAAATTCCAGAGCTGATCGAAGAATTCTTCATGTCATCTGTTAAGTATGACGATGACAAGTTGGCAGCCTACCATACAGCTTATTTCAATAGTGGTGCTGTTCTCTATATTCCTGATAATGTTGAAATTGCTGAACCAATCGAAGGAATTTTCTATCAAGACAGCGATAGCGATGTGCCGTTTAACAAGCATATTATGATTATCGCTGGTAAAAACTCTAAGATTAGTTATCTGGAGCGTTTAGAGTCACGCGGTGAAGGAAGTGCCAAAGCAACTGCTAATATTACAGTAGAAGTGATTGCTCGTTCTGGAGCTCAAGTGAAGTTTGCGGCTATTGACCGTCTAGGTGAAAACGTCACTGCCTACATTAGCCGTCGTGGTAAATTAGGCAATGATGCAAGTATTGACTGGGCGATTGGTGTTATGAACGAAGGAAACGTTGTTGCTGACTTTGATAGCGACTTGATTGGTAATGGTAGCCATGCGGATCTTAAAGTCGTAGCTCTTTCAAGTGGCCGTCAGGTACAAGGGATTGATACCCGAGTAACTAACTATGGTTGCAACTCAATCGGAAATATCCTACAACATGGGGTTATTCTTGAAAAAGCAACCTTGACCTTCAATGGTATTGGCCACATTATCAAGGGTGCTAAGGGAGCAGATGCGCAACAAGAGAGCCGTGTTCTTATGCTTTCAGACCAAGCGCGTTCAGATGCCAATCCAATTCTTTTGATTGATGAAAATGATGTTACTGCAGGTCATGCAGCTTCTATCGGTCAGGTGGATCCAGAAGACATGTACTACCTCATGAGCCGTGGCTTGGATAAGGCAACTGCAGAACGCTTGGTTGTTCGTGGTTTCCTTGGCTCCGTTATCGTTGAGATTCCAGTCAAAGAAGTTCGTGATGAAATGATTGCAACTATCGAAGAAAAATTGTCAAAACGCTAAGGGGTAGCCTATGTTAGATGTAGAAGCGATTCGCAAGGATTTTCCAATTTTAGATCAGATTATTAATGATGAACCATTGGTCTATTTGGACAATGCTGCGACGACACAAAAACCACTAGCAGTTCTAGAAACGATTAACCGCTACTATGAACATGATAATGCCAATGTTCATCGTGGCGTTCATACCTTGGCTGAGAGAGCGACAGCATCTTATGAAGCTGCCCGTGAAACCATTCGTAAGTTTATTAATGCAGGCTCTACAAAGGAAGTTCTCTTTACCAGAGGAACGACAACCAGTCTTAACTGGGTAGCGCGTTATGCTGAGGAAGTCTTGACAGAGGGAGATCAGGTTTTGATTTCTGTCATGGAACACCATTCTAATATCATTCCATGGCAGGAAGCCTGCCGTAAGACTGGGGCAGAGCTTGTCTATGTCTATCTCAAGAATGGAGCTCTGGATATGGATGATTTGCGAGCTAAATTGACTGACAAGGTCAAGTTTGTTTCGCTAGCTCACGCCTCAAATGTTCTTGGTGTAGTCAATCCGATTAAAGAAATCACGCAAATGGCCCATCAAGTTGGTGCCATCATGGTGGTGGATGGTGCTCAGTCTACACCCCATATGAAGATTGATGTCCAGGATTTGGATGTGGACTTCTTTGCCTTTTCAGGTCACAAGATGGCTGGTCCGACTGGTATCGGTGTTCTTTACGGTAAAGAAAAGTATCTGGAACAAATGTCACCAGTTGAATTTGGCGGTGAGATGATTGATTTCGTCTATGAGCAGTCTGCTAGTTGGAAGGAATTACCTTGGAAATTCGAGGCAGGAACTCCCAATATGGCAGGTGCAATCGGACTGGCAGCAGCAGTGGATTATCTAGAAAAGATTGGTATGGATGTGATTGAAGCCCATGAACAAGAATTGATTGCATACGTCTACCCAAAACTGCAGGCGATTGAAGGATTGACCATTTATGGTTCGCAGGACTTGGCTCAACGTTCAGGTGTCATTGCCTTTAACCTAGGTGATCTTCATCCGCACGACCTTGCGACTGCTTTGGATTATGAGGGAGTGGCAGTTCGTGCGGGTCACCACTGTGCTCAACCCTTGCTCCAGTATTTGGACGTTCCAGCTACAGCTCGTGCAAGTTTTTATATCTACAATACCAAGGCAGATTGCGACAAGCTAGTCGATGCCTTACAAAAGACAAAGGAGTTTTTCAATGGCACTTTCTAAACTAGATAGCCTTTATATGGCAGTGGTAGCGGACCATTCGAAAAATCCACATCACCAAGGGAAGTTAGAAGACGCTGAACAAATCAGTCTCAATAATCCGACCTGTGGAGATGTCATCAATCTCTCTGTCAAGTTTGATGCAGAGGATCGTTTGGAGGATATCGCTTTTATAAACTCAGGTTGCACCATCTCTACAGCATCTGCTAGTATGATGACGGACGCAGTTTTAGGAAAAACTAAACAAGAAATTTTAGAACTTGCAACTATTTTTTCTGAAATGGTTCAAGGGCAAAAAGATGAACGCCAAGACCAACTAGGCGATGCAACTTTCTTGTCAGGTGTTGCCAAATTCCCTCAACGAATCAAGTGTGCAACACTAGCTTGGAACGCCCTGAAGAAAACAATTGAAAATCAAGAAAACAAGTAAGGCAAGATTCTTTTGTCTTATGAATCAGTAGAAATGAAGAATGAAAGAAAGGATATTATGGCTGAAGAAAGAGTAGAACCAAAACCAATTGACCTTGGTGAATATAAATTTGGTTTCCATGATGATGTAGAGCCTGTCCTATCGACAGGAAAAGGATTGAATGAAGATGTCATTCGTGAACTATCAGCTGCTAAGGGAGAACCTGAGTGGATGCTAGAATTCCGTTTGAAGTCTTATGAAACCTTCAAAAAAATGCCCATGCAAACTTGGGGAGCAGACTTGTCAGAGATTGATTTTGATGACTTGATCTACTACCAAAAACCATCTGACAAACCAGCCCGTTCATGGGATGACGTTCCTGAAAAAATCAAAGAAACCTTTGAACGTATCGGGATTCCGGAAGCTGAGCGTGCTTATTTAGCAGGTGCCTCTGCCCAGTACGAGTCAGAAGTGGTTTACCACAACATGAAGGAAGAGTTCCAGAAATTGGGGATTATCTTTACAGATACGGATTCTGCCCTCAAGGAATACCCAGACTTGTTTAAACAATACTTTGCGAAGTTGGTACCGCCGACTGATAACAAGTTGGCAGCCCTTAACTCAGCAGTATGGTCTGGTGGAACCTTTATCTACGTACCAAAAGGGGTCAAGGTAGATATTCCTCTTCAAACTTACTTCCGTATCAATAACGAAAATACTGGTCAGTTTGAACGTACCTTGATTATCGTTGATGAGGGAGCAAGTGTCCATTATGTAGAAGGATGTACAGCACCAACTTATTCAAGTAACAGCTTGCATGCTGCCATCGTAGAAATCTTTGCCTTAGATGGTGCTTATATGCGTTATACAACCATCCAAAACTGGTCTGATAACGTCTATAACTTGGTTACAAAACGTGCGAAGGCTCAAAAGGATGCCACTGTTGAGTGGATTGATGGTAACTTGGGTGCCAAAACAACCATGAAATACCCATCTGTTTACCTTGATGGAGAAGGGGCGCGTGGTACCATGCTCTCTATCGCTTTTGCCAATGCAGGGCAACACCAAGATACGGGTGCTAAGATGATCCACAATGCTCCACATACCAGCTCGTCTATTGTGTCTAAATCCATCGCTAAAGGCGGAGGAAAGGTTGACTACCGTGGACAGGTAACCTTTAACAAAAACTCTAAGAAGTCTGTTTCTCACATCGAGTGTGATACCATTATCATGGATGACTTATCAGCATCAGATACTATTCCGTTTAATGAAATTCACAACTCACAAGTCGCTTTGGAACACGAAGCTAAGGTATCTAAGATTTCAGAAGAGCAACTCTATTATCTCATGAGCCGTGGATTGTCAGAATCTGAAGCAACTGAGATGATTGTCATGGGATTTGTAGAACCCTTTACAAAAGAACTTCCAATGGAATATGCAGTTGAGCTGAACCGTTTGATTAGCTATGAAATGGAAGGATCAGTTGGGTAAGAATATGTATAATCTGAACAGAAATTATTTCTGTTCAGATTTTTTTGAAAAATCATCTTATAAATATTCACAAAATTCCTTTTATATGATAAAATAAAACAATCATATTTGATGGAGATGAAGTATGAATATTTTTAGAACTAAAGATCTTAGTTTGGGACGTACTGAAATGCACCGTCATTTAAAAGTATGGGATTTGATTTTATTAGGAATCGGTGCCATGGTAGGAACTGGGATTTTTACTATTACAGGAACCGCAGCAGCAACGCTTGCTGGTCCGTCGCTGGTTGTATCTATAGTGATTTCTGCCCTGAGTGTTTCTTTATCCGCCCTCTTTTTCGCAGAGTTTGCCTCTCGTGTTCCTGCAACTGGTGGTGCTTATAGTTATTTGTATGCAATTTTGGGTGAATTACCAGCTTGGATTGCTGGTTGGTTGACCATCATGGAATTCATGACAGCAGTTTCTGGTGTGGCCTCTGGCTGGGCAGCTTATTTTAAAGGCTTGCTCAGTAACTATAGTATTTCAATGCCTCAAGCCTTGAATGGGACCTTTAACCCTGAGCAGGGTACCTATATAGACCTTTTACCTATTTTGGTATTGACACTGGTAACCGGTTTAGTTTTATTAAATTCCAAGGCAGCTTTGCGTTTTAATTCGCTTCTAGTTATCTTGAAATTCTCTGCTCTCGCTTTGTTTATTCTAGTTGGTATCTGGTATATTAAACCAGAAAATTGGTCCAACTTTGCTCCCTTTGGTTTTGGTCAAATTTATGGTGGAAGTACTGGAATAATGGCAGGAGCATCTTTGATGTTCTTTGGTTTCCTAGGGTTTGAATCTATTTCGATGGCTGTTGATGAAATTCAAAATCCACAAAAGAATGTCCCACGAGGTATTGTTTTGTCTTTGACAATCGTAACGATTCTCTATGCTCTGGTTACATTAGTATTGACAGGGATTGTTCACTACAGCCAACTCAATGTGGATGATGCTGTAGCATTTTCATTGCGAAGTATAGGAATTGGTTGGGCAGCTAATTATGTGTCATTAGTGGCCATTTTAACCTTAATAACAGTGTGTATTTCTATGACTTATGCCTTATCGCGTATGATTTACAGTTTAGCACGTGATGGTCTTTTACCTCGAAGTTTTAAGCAATTAAGCAAAACAAGTCGTGTTCCTAAAAATGCGACCATCTTAACTGGAGTTGCTTCTGCAATTGCAGCAGGAGTGTTTCCACTGGCTAGTATTGCAGCCTTTCTAAATATTTGTACGCTTACTTATCTTATCTTATTGGCTTATGGAATTATAAAACTTAGAAAGGATAAGGGAATGCCTAAAGAAGGAGAATTCAAAACTCCCCTAGTTCCCTTGTTACCGATTCTCTCGATTCTAATCTGTCTTTCCTTTATGCTTCAATATAGTGTAGAAACATGGATTGCGTTTGGAATTGCTCTTGTAGTTGGACTTGTGATTTACTTTACTTATGGCTATCGTCATTCTACACTTTCTGAATAAAGAAAAAGCTGGAACTTCCCAGTTTTTTACTTACTCTTTTATATATGTAAATCCTTCTCCTAGGATTTCATGGGCTTCTGTAATAGTTATAAAGGCTTGAGGATCGATTCGATGAATCATTTCCTTCATTTTAACAATTTCATTTCTTCCGACAATACAGTAAATGATTTTTAAATCTTCTCGACTATAATAACCTTGACCTGAGATGAAAGTAACGCCTCTACCTAGGTCATCATTAATCGCCTTAGCAAGTTGGTCAGGACGTTTTGTGATAATCATAAATCCTTTACCTGCATAGCCACCTTCGCCGATCAAATCAATAACACGAGAAACGATAAAATCAAATAAGAGCGTGTAGGTAACTAATCTCAGATCCTTAAAGATTAGGAGAATAAGCATGAGAATACAAAAATCTAAGATAAAAAGCAGTTTTCCCATAGATATATGAGTGTATTTATTGATAATACGAGCTACAATATCAGTTCCACCAGTTGTCCCACCAGCATTGAAGATAATTCCGAGCCCAATTCCCAATAGAATCCCAGCTATAAGGGCTGTGATCAGTAAATCACCTTGAAGATCAATATGAAGGGGAATACGCTCAAAAAAAGCCAACCAGGCGGACAAGGCTAAGGTTCCTAGTAAACTAGAATAGAGAGATTTTGCTCCAAAAATCTTCCAAGCTAGGATGAAAAGAGGAATATTAATCAGCAAGTTCATGAGCGAAACAGGGATTTTAAAAAGATAAAAGGTGATGAGGGTAATACCTGTCGCCCCTCCTTCAAAGAGATGATGGGGAACTACAAAATAAGTCAGACCAAAAGCATAAATAGCAGCACCTAGTAAAATGGTTAAAATGGGGTAAATTTTTTTAATCATAGGAACCTCTTTTCTTATAAGTAGATTATATCAAATTTTTAAGGAAAATTTGAATGACTCCATTAGGATTTTTAATCTTTTTTTGATATAATTAAAAGTAAGAAAACCAATCTGAATCCTAAAATAGAAAGATTGATACTATGACAAAAATTAAGATTGTAACCGATTCATCTGTTACTATTGAACCTGAACTAGTAAAACAATTAGATATCACTGTTGTTCCGTTATCTGTAATGATTGATAATGTTGTTTATTCTGATGCGGATTTGAAAGAAGAAGGTAAATTTCTTCAGTTGATGCAAGTAAGTAAGAACCTCCCGAAAACAAGCCAGCCCCCTGTAGGTGTCTTCGCTGAAGTTTTTGAAGACCTATGCAAGGATGGTAGCCAGATTCTTGCTATTCATATGTCCCATGCTCTTTCTGGTACTGTAGAAGCAGCGCGCCAGGGTGCTAGTTTATCTACTGCCGACGTGACAGTTATTGATAGTTCCTTCACTGACCAAGCCCTGAAATTCCAGGTTGTTGAGGCTGCGAAGTTAGCACAAGAAGGCAAAGAGTTGGAGGAAATCTTATCTCATGTAGAAGAGGTTAAAAACCACACAGAACTCTATATTGGTGTTTCGACTTTGGAAAATCTTGTTAAAGGTGGACGAATTGGGCGTGTAACTGGATTGTTGAGCTCACTTCTCAATATACGTGTTGTCATGCAGATGAAAGACCATGAATTGCAGCCAATCGTTAAAGGTCGTGGAGCTAAAACTTTTAAAAAATGGTTAGATGAGTTGATAAAATCGCTCTCTGAACGTTCTGTAGCAGAGATTGGAATTTCATATTCTGGTAGTGCTGATTGGGCCAAAGAGATGAAAGAAAGCTTACAAGCTTATGTTGAAAAGCCAATTTCAGTTTTGGAAACGGGCTCTATTATTCAAACTCACACGGGTGAGAACGCTTGGGCTATTTTAGTACGTTACTACTCTTAAAAAAATAAATAAAATGGGAAGAAATAGCGTTTTTAACTTGACCTAAAAGGGATTTTAGGATATGATTATAATTGTTAATTAGAAATTAAATTGGAGGAATCATTAACATGGCAAACAAACAAGATTTGATCGCTAAAGTAGCAGAAGCTACAGAATTGACTAAGAAAGACTCAGCAGCAGCAGTTGAAGCTGTATTCTCAGCAGTAGCTGACTACCTTGCAGCTGGTGAAAAAGTTCAATTGATCGGTTTTGGTAACTTTGAAGTTCGTGAGCGTGCTGCACGTAAAGGTCGCAACCCACAAACTGGTAAAGAAATCACAATTGCAGCTTCTAAAGTACCAGCATTCAAAGCTGGTAAAGCTCTTAAAGACGCTGTTAAATAATCAGCCTTTAAAAAGCCTATTGTATCAAGTTTTTGAGCTTGGTCAATAGGCTTTTTTGTGTATAGAGGGCAAAAAAGGGGCAGAATCTGAATGAACTAGTACCGGAACAAATATTTCAAATACTGCCTAATTCAAATTGCGTAGCAGAAATCATACAAATGAAATTGATTATAGTAAAATAGGATATGAATTATTAAGAAAGTTGGTTCTTTATTGGAAACGATAGTATTTTCAATCTCCGTTTTTTTAGCAGGGATCTTGTCCTTCTTTTCCCCTTGTATATTCCCTCTGTTACCTGTTTATACTGGAATTTTGCTGGATGATCAGGAAAGCGCAAAAAGCTTTTCTTTATTTGGGAGAAAGGTTGCCTGGTCAGGTCTGATTCGAACTCTTTGCTTTATCGCAGGCATTTCACTCATTTTCTTTATCTTAGGATTTGGTGCTGGTTACTTTGGTAATATTCTCTATGCCAATTGGTTTCGCTATACCATGGGTACGATTATCATCATCTTAGGTTTACACCAGATGGAAATTTTTCATTTTAAGAAATTAGAGATTCAAAAAAGTTTTACTTTTAAGAAATCAGCACCCAATCGTTATTGGTCAGCCTTTTTACTCGGTATTACCTTTAGCTTTGGTTGGACGCCTTGTATTGGTCCAGTTTTAAGTTCTGTTTTAGCGCTTGCCGCTTCTGGAGGTAATGGTGCTTGGCAAGGAGCGATCTATACCTTAATTTACACTCTGGGGATGGCCATTCCTTTCTTGGTTTTGGCTCTAGCTTCTGGTGTAGTTATGCCATATTTTAGTAAAATTAAACGTCATATGATGCTACTGAAGAAAATTGGTGGCTTCCTTATTATTTTAATGGGAGTTTTATTACTATTAGGACAAGTAAATGTTCTAGCTGGAATTTTTGAATAAAGGAGAAAAAGATGAAAAAAGTAATGTTTGCTGGCTTAAGCCTCTTGTCATTAGTCGTATTGATAGCCTGTGGTGAGGAAGAGACTAAAAAGACTAAAGCACCAGAACAATCCCCAAAACAACAGCAACAAACGACTGTACAACAAATTGCTGTTGGGAAAGAGGCGCCAGATTTTACCTTGCAATCAATGGATGGCAAAGAAGTGAAGTTATCTGATTATAAGGGTAAAAAGGTTTATTTGAAGTTTTGGGCTTCATGGTGTGGTCCATGTAAAAAAAGTATGCCAGAGTTGATGGAATTAGCTGCAAAACCAGATCGTGATTTTGAAATTCTTAGTGTCATTGCACCAGGAATTCAAGGTGAAAAAACTGTCGAGCAATTCCCACAATGGTTCCAAGATCAAGGTTATAAGGATATCCCAGTTCTTTATGACACAAAAGCAACCACATTCCAAGCTTATCAAATTCGAAGCATTCCTACAGAATACCTGATTGACAGTCAAGGAAAGATTGGAAAGATACAATTTGGTGCTATCAGTAATGCGGATGCAGAAGCAGCCTTTAAAGAAATGAACTAGAATCAAGGTTTTAAAATAGTATTTATATAATCAAGAACCTGAGACAAAATAGTTCTCAGCCACAAAAAAGCTAGAGATTTCCAATTGCGGAACTCTAGCTTTTTAATTTTGAGTCGTTCTCTTATTGTATTTGAGGAGGTTATTGGCCATAAGTATCAATCCCATGTCAATTCTCACTTGACGCTTCCCTCTCAGATTACATCTCTTGTAACCCAAACAAGCCTTTATCTGCCCAAAGACAGGTTCCACATCAATCTTACGTTGAGCGAAAATCTGTCTTCCTTCGGGAGATAAAAGCGCCTGACATTCTTTAGCTTTCAAGTTTTGATAGCGTCCGTTCATATACAGTCCCTTTTGAGGGGCTGATTCAGGTTCATCAGCGTAGTAAACCTTGATTTCCTGTTGAAAGTCCGTCTGTGTTTTCTGATGTTTGATATGGTGAAAACGATAGCACCAGCTATCAGGATGTGTGTAGCTATCCTCCTTGTCATCATAGTGCCAATTCGCTAAGTTTCTAGCTGACTGTTTATACCCTCTCTTCTGTTCCTTGTCAAACATGGCATATTTAATCAGATGGTTCACCCCCTTTTCATCTAAACGAAGGAGGTTCTCTTCACTTCCATATCCAGCATCTGCAACAACTGTCTTCAAGTCATGCGGATAGGTTTCAAGGAATGGCAGAAGAGTCTTGGTGTCTGTCGGATTTGAGAAGACATCATAGTGAAGAACAAATTGGTTTTCAGTAGCGATTTGAAGATTATAAGCAGCCTTGAGTTGGCCATTTTTCATATAATCTTCTTTCATTCGCATAAAAGTGTCATCTGGATCGGTTTTGGAAAAGCTGTTGCGCCCTTCAAATGTCTCTTGATACTTCTTATACTTTTCAGCACGTACTGAAAAATCCTCCTTGACTTTACGCAAGACTTCCTTGAGTTTACGACGCGGGGTTTTACGTTCATCCTTCCCTTTAACGGGTGTCTCCTCAATGTCCTGGTTCAATTTTTTCAATTCTCCTTCAAGGACTTGAGCGAATGCAAGCAACTGCTCTGAGGAGATAGGCTCTTGTGTATCCAGTTCGATAGCTTGATAGATAAGGGGAGTGATTTCTTCTTGAAAATAGTTCTGTATCTGTTCTTGCAGTTTGGCGGAGAATTTCTCTGTCGCTTTCTTCCACACAAAACTATACTTGTTGGCATTGGCTTCAATCTTAGTCCCGTCAATAAACAGACAATTTAAGGTCACTAACTCTTCCATTTTTAAACGAAGATTGAGGTCCATGAAAAGATTACGTATGAGTTCTTCCATCTCTTCAGCGACTCGAAAACGATTGATGGTGCGGTAGCTGACAACCAACGGTCCTGTTAGGTACTGCATAGCGAGGTTTTCAATCATCATTTTTTCGATTTTTCGTCCAGAGAAAATCCCTTGTGAATAGGCAAATAGAAGAGTAGCTATAAGCATTTTAGGGTGATAAGACGGGCGACCAAAGGCATGATAGAAGGCATGGAAGTGACAATCCTCCAAGGTATTCACCACTTTTTCAATAGTAAAGATGAGATGGTCTTGTGGTAAGAAAGAACTGATTTCTAGTGGTAAAGTTGTTTGATTTGTGTTATAGTAAATATGCATGGGATAACCTTTCTAAATGGTTTATTAAGCAATTCTATTTTACCAAGACTATCGTAACCATGCAAAAAAGCAACGGCAAATCCGTTGCTTTTTTTGGAGATAAGGGACTATTGTCCCAGACTCTTTTTGCTGTAATTAAGTTCTATTGTTAACCAAGTTTCGTTCTGTATAGGATAAATTTTATTATAATTCAAAGCGATATCTATAAATAAAAGTTTTAAAAAGAAGAGCTCATTACAATTCAGACTCAGTTCTTTTTAAATATAATATTAATTTTTTAGCTTTAAGAAGTTTATAATATCATAATTTTTCGTTGATGAAGCGGATAAACTGATTCCACCAAACTTTTAAGAAGAAGGCTTTTTCAACTTTCTTTTCTGCTACCATTTCAAAACTAGGACGTTCTGTGGTGATGTAACCTTGACCAATCAAGTCCTTGTCTTCATAAGTCAAATGTCCAACCACAGTTCCGGCTTCAAGTGGTGCTGGTATTGCCTTAGAATCAGGTGTGAATTGAATAGTTTGGGACGATTGTCCCCCAACACGTTCAATTAGAGTGATATCATCTTTGGCAACAGCAGTGACAGTATCTTCTTTTCCATCTTGTACAGGGGCTTTGCTATCTTGATAAGCATCACCTTTCTGAACGATTTTACGAAGTGTGAATGTAGAAGAGATATAATCCATTAGTGAAGATGTAGCTGTGAAACGAGCGTAAGGATTATTGTCTTGATGATCTGCATTCAAAACAACTGTGATAACCCTCATCCCTTTTTCGACGGTAGTACCAACAAAAGATTCTCCAGCCTTGTCTGTTGTCCCTGTCTTAAGTCCATCAAAACCACCACGATGAGCAGGCATGCCTTCTAACATATAGTTGGTAGAAGTGATTGTCATTCCAGCAAAAGTAGAAGAAGTTTTTTTGGTGATTTCCAAGACTTGTGGGTATTTTTTGATGAGGTTGCGAGCAACGATAGCGACATCATATGCACTGAGTTTATTTTCCTCATCTTTTTTAGAGCCTGGGTAAATGTTATCCCCTAGAGTCTCATTGTTAAGGCCCGTTGTATTAACAACAGTGGCATCCTGAATTCCCCATTCCAAGAGTTTTGCACGCATCATATCGACGAAATCTTTTTCTGAGCCAGCAATTTTCTCAGCTAGGGCTATAGCTGCACTGTTAGCACTGGATACTAATGTTGCTTCAAGTAGTTGTTCGACGGTATAATTACGAGCCTCCATAGGAACGTTACTCGCTTCAGAATTTGTCGTTAATTTGTATGGATAATCAGAGATATCTACCGGAGTTGATAGTGTAATACTACCGTTTTCCAAGGCTTCATAGACAAGATAAACAGTAATCAATTTTGTGATCGAAGCAATTTCAACTGGCTGGGTTGCATCTTTCTCATAGAGAATTTTACCGGTATTTGCCTCAACAGCAATTGCATGTTTAGCAGCAATATTAAAATCTTGAGCATCAACAGTAGATGCTGCCCCAATAACGGAAAGGCTTAGGAGAGTTAAAATTATTTTTTTCATAGTAAGTTTATTCTATCATAAAGAAAAAAATATTCCCAGTTTCATGATATAAGAAAGAAGCTTTTTTGAAAGTGTGGTAAAATAGATGAATGGAGGTACTTCATGTTTCGTAAGAATAAATTATTTTTTTGGACCAGTGAGATTTTACTATTAACCATCATCTTTTATTTATGGAGAGAGATGGGAGCGATTATTACACCTTTTGTAAGCGTCGCAAACACTATCATGATTCCCTTTCTTTTAGGTGGTTTTTTATACTATTTGACCAATCCTATTGTAAATTTTTTACAAAAGTATTTCAAAATTAACCGTATCATTGGTATTCTACTAACCTTGTGTGCCTTGGTTTGGGGGCTAGTTATTGGAGTAGTCTATCTCTTACCGATTTTGATTAATCAGTTGACCAGTTTGATTGCAACAAGTCAGACAATTTATAGTCGTTTGCAAGATTTGATTGTGGATTTATCTACTTATCCAGCCTTTCAAAATTTAGATATTCAAGCGACTATTCAACAGTTAAATCTCTCCTATGTAGATATTCTACAAAATATTCTAAATAGTGTTACCAATAGTGTTGGAAGTGTCCTATCTGCGCTCTTTAGTACTGTTTTGATTATTATCATGACCCCTGTATTTTTAATTTATTTTTTGTTAGATGGTCACAAATTCTTGCCGATGCTTGAGCGTACTGTTTTAAAGCGAGATAAGTTACATATTACAGGTCTTTTAAAAAATTTGAATGCTACAATCGCTCGCTATATTAGTGGAGTTGCCATTGATGCGATTATTATTGGCTGTTTGGCCTTTATCGGATATAGTGTAATCGGTTTGAAATACGCTTTGGTTTTCGCTATCTTTTCAGGATTAGCCAATCTCATTCCTTATGTAGGACCAAGTATTGGTCTGATTCCGATGATTATCGCCAATGTCTTTACTGATCCCCATAGAATGCTGATTGCAGTTGTTTATATGCTGATTATTCAACAAGTGGATGGAAATATTCTTTACCCTCGAATCGTTGGTGGTGTGATGAAGGTTCATCCAATTACGATTTTAGTATTACTTTTGTTATCAAGTAATATCTATGGTGTCATTGGTATGATTGTCGCAGTACCAACCTATTCTATCTTAAAAGAAATTTCTAAGTTTTTATCACGCTTGTATGAAAATCATAAAATAATGAAAGAACGAGAAAGAGAATTAGCTAAGTAAAAGTCAGGAAATTCCTGATTTTTCTTTTTCATTAAAGAAGTGATAGGAGTAGAATTACCGTTTAGATTAGCAGATTAAGAATAATTCACAAAAACTTTGTAAAACACTTGCAATTTAGCTGAAATTTGATAAAATAGTAAGGAAAGTTAGACTGTATTGCCTACTGTCTATCTATAAAATATATTTTATTGGAGGCTTTTACTCAAATGGCAAAAGAAAAATACGATCGTAGTAAACCACACGTTAACATTGGTACTATCGGACACGTTGACCACGGTAAAACTACTTTGACAGCAGCTATCACAACTGTTTTGGCACGTCGCTTGCCTTCATCAGTTAACCAACCTAAAGACTATGCGTCTATCGATGCTGCTCCAGAAGAACGCGAACGCGGTATCACTATCAACACTGCGCACGTTGAGTACGAAACTGAAAAACGTCACTACGCTCACATCGACGCTCCAGGACACGCGGACTACGTTAAAAACATGATCACTGGTGCCGCTCAAATGGACGGAGCTATCCTTGTAGTAGCTTCAACTGACGGACCAATGCCACAAACTCGTGAGCACATCCTTCTTTCACGTCAGGTTGGTGTTAAACACCTTATCGTCTTCATGAACAAAGTTGACTTGGTTGACGACGAAGAATTGCTTGAATTGGTTGAAATGGAAATCCGTGACCTATTGTCAGAATACGACTTCCCAGGTGACGATCTTCCAGTTATCCAAGGTTCAGCTCTTAAAGCCCTTGAAGGTGACACTAAATACGAAGACATCGTTATGGAATTGATGAACACAGTTGATGAGTACATCCCAGAACCAGAACGTGACACTGACAAACCATTGCTTCTTCCAGTCGAAGACGTATTCTCAATCACTGGACGTGGTACAGTTGCTTCAGGACGTATCGACCGTGGTATCGTTAAAGTCAACGACGAGATCGAAATCGTTGGTATCAAAGAAGAAACTCAAAAAGCAGTTGTTACTGGTGTTGAAATGTTCCGTAAACAACTTGACGAAGGTCTTGCCGGAGATAACGTAGGTGTCCTTCTTCGTGGTGTTCAACGTGACGAAATCGAACGTGGACAAGTTATCGCTAAACCAGGTTCAATCAACCCACACACTAAATTCAAAGGTGAAGTTTACATCCTTACTAAAGAAGAAGGTGGACGTCACACTCCATTCTTCAACAACTACCGTCCACAATTCTACTTCCGTACTACTGACGTTACAGGTTCAATCGAACTTCCAGCAGGTACTGAAATGGTAATGCCTGGTGATAACGTGACAATCGACGTTGAGTTGATCCACCCAATCGCCGTAGAACAAGGTACTACATTCTCTATCCGTGAGGGTGGACGTACTGTTGGTTCAGGTATGGTTACAGAAATCGAAGCTTAATTCGATTTAGTTCCCAGAAGAACAATTATTTAAGTCAGACACTAAAAGAATCTGAGACAAAATAGTTCTCAGCCACAAAAAAGCTAGAGATTTCCAATTGCGGAACTCTAGCTTTTTAAAAGGCTCTTTGTCAACTGTAGTGGGTTGAAGAAAAGCTAAGCTCGAGAAAGGACAAATTTCGTCCTTTCTTTTTTGATGTTTAGAGCGATAAAAATCCTTTTTTTGAAGTTTTCAAAGTTTCGAAATCCAAAGGCATTGCGCTTGATAAGTTTGATGAGATTATTGGTCGCTTCTAATTTGGCGTTTGAATAGGGTAGTTGAAGGGCATTGACAATCTTCTCTTTATCTTTGAGGAATGTTTTAAAGACAGTCTGAAAAAGAGGATGAACCTGCTGCAGATTGTCTTCAATGAGTCCGAAAAATTTGTCAGGCTTCTTGTCCTGAAAGTGAAACAGCAAGAGTTGATAGAGATGGTAGTGGTGTTTCAAGTCCTCTGAATAGCCCAAAAGCTTGTCTAAAATCTCTTTATTCGTCAAGTGCATGCGAAAAGTAGGACGATAAAAACGTTTATCGCTAAGTTTACGACTATCCTGTTGGATGAGTTTCCAGTAGCGCTTGATAGCCTTGTATTCATGAGACTTTCGATGAAACTGATTTATGATTTGGACACGCACACGACTCATAGCACGGCTTAAGTGTTGAATAATGTGAAAGCGATTTAGAACGATTTTAGCACACGGAAAAAGTTTTCTAACTAAGTCATAGTAGGGACTAAACATATCCATAGTAATGATTTTCACCTGACAACGAACGGCTCTATCGTATAGAAGAAAGTGATTTCGGATGACAGCTTGTGTTCGTCCCTCAAGAACAGTGATGATATTAAGATTATCAAAATCTTGCGCAATGAAACTCATCTTTCCCTTTGTAAAGGTATACTCGTCCCAGGACATAATCTGTGGAAGGCGAGAAAAATCATGCTTAAAGTGAAAGTCATTGAGCTTGCGAATAACAGTTGAAGTTGAAATGCCAAGCTGATGAGCAATATCGGTCAAAGAAGTCTTTTCAATCAGCTTTTGAGCAATTTTTTGATTAATGATACGAGGGATTTGATGATTTTTCTTTACTAGAGGAGTCTCAGTGACCGTCATTTTAGAGCACTGATAGCACTTAAAACGGCGTTTTTTAAGGAGAATTCTAGTAGGCATACCAGTTGTTTCGAGGTAAGGGATCTTAGACGGTTTTTGAAAGTCATATTTCTTCATTTGACTTCCACAATCAGGACAAGATGGGGCATCGTAGTCCAATTTAGCAATGATTTCCCTGAGTGTATCCCTATTGATGATATCTATAATTTGGATATTGGGGTCTTTAATGTCGAGTAGTTTTGTGATAAAATGTAATTGTTCCATATGATTCTTTCTAATGATAGTTTGGTCGCTTTTCATTATAGATGATATGGGACTTTTTTTCTACAACAAAATAGGCTCCATAATATCCATAGGGGATTTACCCACTACAAATATTATAGAGCCTTTAATTTTGAGTCGTTCTCTTATTGTATTTTAGGAGGTTATTGGCCATAAGTACCAATCCCATGTCAATTCTCACTTGACGCTTCCCTCTCAGATTACATCTCTTGTAACCCAAACAAGCCTTTATCTGCCCAAAGACAGGTTCAACATCAATCTTGCGTTGAGCGAAAATCTGTTTACCTTCGGGAGATAAAAGCGCCTGACATTCTTTAGCTTTCAAGTTTTGATAGCGTTCGTTCATATACAGTCCCTTTTGAGGGGCTGATTCAGGTTCATAAGCGTAGTAAACCTTGATTTTCTGTTGAAAGTCTGTCTGTGTTTTCTGATGTTTGGTATGGTGAAAACGATAATACCAGCCGTCAGGATGTGTGTAGCTATCCTCCTTGTCATTATAGTACCAATTACCTAAGTTTCTATCCGACTGTTTATACCCTCTCTTCTGTTCCTTGTCAAACATGGCATATTTAATCAGATGGTTCACCCCCTTTTCATCTAAACGAAGGAGGTTCTCTTCACTTCCATATCCAGCATCTGCAACAACTGTCTTCAAGTCATGCGGATAGGTTTCAAGGAATGGCAGAAGAGTCTTGGTGTCTGTCGGATTTGAGAAGACATCATAGTGAAGAACAAATTGGTTTTCAGTAGCGATTTGAAGATTATAAGCAGCCTTGAGTTGGCCATTTTTCATATAATCTTCTTTCATTCGCATAAAAGTGTCATCTGGATCGGTTTTGGAAAAGCTGTTGCGCCCTTCAAATGTCTCTTGATACTTCTCATACTTTTCAGCACGTACTGAAAAATCCTCCTTGACTTTACGCAAGACTTCCTTGAGTTTACGACGCGGGGTTTTACGTTCATCCTTCCCTTTAACGGGTGTCTCCTCAATGTCCTGGTTCAATTTTTTCAATTCTTCTTCAAGGACTTGAGCGAATGCAAGCAACTGCTCTGAGGAGGTAGGCTCTTGTGTATCCAGTTCGATAGCTTGATAGATAAGGGGAGTGATTTCTTCTTGAAAATAGTTCTGTATCTGTTCTTGCAGTTTGGCGGAGAATTTCTCTGTCGCTTTCTTCCACACAAAACTATACTTGTTGGCATTGGCTTCAATCTTAGTCCCGTCAATAAACAGACAATTTAAGGTCACTAACTCTTCCATTTTTAAACGAAGATTGAGGTCCATGAAAAGATTACGTATGAGTTCTTCCATCTCTTCAGCGACTCGAAAACGATTGATGGTGCGGTAGCTGACAACCAACGGTCCTGTTAGGTACTGCATAGCGAGGTTTTCAATCATCATTTTTTCGATTTTTCGTCCAGAGAAAATCCCTTGTGAATAGGCAAATAGAAGAGTAGCTATAAGCATTTTAGGGTGATAAGACAGGCGACCAAAGGCATGATAGAAGGCATGGAAGTGACAATCCTCCAAGGTATTCACCACTTTTTCAATAGTAAAGACGAGATGGTCTTGTGGTAAGAAAGAACTGATTTCTAGTGGTAAAGTTGTTTGATTTTTGTTATAGTGAATATGCATGGGATGGCCTTTCTAAATGATTTATTAAGCAATTCTATTTTACCAAGACTATCGTAACCATGCAAAAAAGCAACGGCAAATCCGTTGTTTTTTTGGGAAATAAGGGACTATTGTCCCAGACTCTTTTTTCATTATGTGACTATTAATCCGACTAGCTCCGTAAGATGTAAGAAAAATAAATGATGGCTGTGAAGCATTTTTACTTTTCATTGAAAAGTGTTTTGAGAAAGATTTCAGCTTATTTTGAGTGGAGTAGTTTTGAAAATATAAAAAAGACAAACACTAAAATGATGTTTGTCTTCTCTGGTGTGTAACATCCGTTAGATGGATAGTTATAATTGTGTTAATTAGCAAAACTGATGCAGACCGCTTCTGGAACATGGAAGTCGTTGGAAAGTTCTGCTAGACGACCAGTTTCAGGATTGCGTTTAAAGACGGTTGCATTGTCAGAGTCTTGATGGATAGCAATGACAAATTCTTGATCCGGTGTCAAATCAAAATCACGTGGAGTCTTACCATGCGTTGGAACGATTTCTAATAACTCTAAGCTACCGTCCGCAAGAATTGTATATACTACGATAGAATCATGACCACGGTTAGAAGCGTAGAGGTATTTACCATCTTTAGAGAGACGAATAGCAGCAGTTCCATTAAATCCTTCGTAACCGTCTGGTAGAGTTGAAATGACTTGCATGCGTTCAAATTCACCAACACCATCGTAGATTAGAACCTCGATAGTGCTATTGAGTTCACAAATGAGATAAGCGATTTTATAATGGTTATGAAAAATAATATGGCGTGAGCCTGCTCCTGGCTGGCTATGATAGGTATAGAGCTTAGATAATTTTCCTTCTGAATCAAGATCATAAGTAATTACTTGGTCAGTACCCAAGTCGCAGGTCACTAGATAGTGGTCAGGTGTTAAATCTGTATAGTGAACATGTGGAGAAGCTTGATTTTCATGTGGACCTTGGCCACTGTGTTGATCAACATCACTAAGTAGAAGACGACCATCTTCCTGACGTTTATAAACAAGGACCTGTCCCTTGTGGTAATTTGCCGCGTAAACCAAATCACGCTTTTCATCAACGGCAACATAACAGTGGGGGGCTCCCTCTTCAACGACGTGATTTAATAAGTTACCATTAGTTTGATAGGCTGCAATTCCCCCCTTATCGTCTTGACTACCAACAGTGTATAAATGTTGGTGCTGGTCAAAGGCAAGGTAGGTTGGACTTGGCTCAGTAGCAAAAAGTTCTAGATTTGAAAGCTGACCAGTTTCTGTATCGAAGTCTGCCTTGTAAATCCCTTGGGAAGTACGACGTGTATAAGTTCCAAAATAAACAGTTTCTTTCATAACTTTACCTCTATATAAAGATAAGACTATTATATCACAAAAATGCTACTATGAAGAAATCAAGATTAGCAAGAGCTTTACCTAATTCTTTTGATGATAATATTAGAAATGTTTTCATTGATTTACTTAATAAAAGTGCTATAATAATCTTATACAAATTGCAAAGGAGTTTTTTATGAAAAAACGTGTTTTCTTAGCAGCAGGAGTTGCTGTACTCTCGGCAGCAGTGCTAGTAGCGTGTTCATCTGGTAATGGTAATAAAGAAGCAACTAAAGAAGCAACTAAACAAGCAACTAAACCAGTTACTTATGCCTATGTATTCTCATTAGATCCTGTTACTTTGGATTATACAGTTTCTGGTAATGTCAGCACTAAACAGATTACAGGTAATGTTATTGATGGATTATTAGAAAATGATCAATATGGGAATCTGGTCCCATCAGTTGCAGAAGATTGGACTGTTTCCAAAGATGGTTTGACCTATACCTATAAAATCCGTCAGGGTGTCAAGTGGTATACCAATGAGGGAGAGGAGTATGGTGAAGTTAAGGCTCAGGATTTTGTAACTGGTCTTAAGCATGCAGCTGATAAGAAATCACAGGCTCTCTATTTGGTACAGGATTCTATCAAAGGATTGGATGACTATGTAAATGGGAAAACAACAGATTTCTCAACCGTAGGCGTGAAAGCAACAGATGATTATACTGTTGTTTATACTTTGAACCATCCAGAATCTTTCTGGAATTCAAAAACAACAATGGGAGTCCTTGCTCCCGTGAGTGGAGATTTTTTGGCATCTAAAGGAGATGATTTTGGTAAGGCCACTGATGTAACGAGTATACTATACAATGGGGCATATCTTCTTAAGGGGCTTACTTCGAAATCTTCTATCGAAATGACCAAAAACCAAAATTACTGGGATAAGCAAAATGTCTTTATTGATGATATCAAGTTATCATTCTTTGATGGTCAAGATGCAGACTCTCTAGGACGTGGTTTTGATGAGGGACATTATCCAGCTGCTCCACTCTTTAAAAACTCTGCCAACTATGAACGTCTAAAAGAAAAATACAAGGATAATATTGTATATGGTCAACAAAGAGGTGGCGTATTCTATATGTCTACTAATATTGATCGTGTGTCATACAATCATACTGCTAAAACAAGTGATGTAGAAAAATCCTCTACTAAGAAAGCACTTTTAAACAAAGATTTCCGTCAAGCCTTGGCATTTGCGGTAGATCGTAAAGCAGGGATCTCTCAAGTATTTGGTGATGAAGTAGGACCTCGTAAGTTACGGACAAGTTTCACTCCTCCAACATTTGTTCAAGTAGGAGATCAAACATTTGGTCAAGTAACTAAGATAGAATTGGATAAATTGGATAATGTCTGGAAAGATGTCAGTCTTGATGATGCGCAAGATTCACTTCATAACGTAGACAAGGCTAAAGCTAAGTTTGAATCTGCTAAGAAAACTCTTCAAGCTGATGGAGTACAGTTCCCAATTCATTTAGATCTTCCAGTTTCATCGATTCAGACAGATTTTATCCATCAAGCTCAGTCTTATAAACAATCCATTGAAGAAGCCTTGGGCTCTGAAAATGTAGTTGTTGATATTCAACAGGTTTCTGATGATGAATTGGGAAACATGACTGTTCTAGCAACATCAAATAATAATGTTGATTGGGACATTAATGTTAATAGTGGTTGGAGTCCAGATTATGCAGATCCATCAACTTATCTAGATGTATTTGATCCAACTTCAGGTCCAAGTCTCCTCGGCTCTCTTGGTGTAGCACCAGGAACAGACAATCCAGCCATTAAAACAGTTGGATTGGATAAATACAAAGGATTGATTGATGATGCAAATAGTGAAAAAACAGATCTGCAAAAACGTTATTCTAAATATGCTAAGGCGCAAGCTTGGTTAACAGATAGTGCTCTAGTTATTCCTGTACACTCAGACGGTGCCCAAATGTTAGTAACGAAGAAAGTATTAGGTAGTGGTGCTGATGGTTGGATTGGTGACAAAACAGGAGATAACAGTTATAAATATCTTAAACTCCAAGATAAAATTGTCACTTCCAAAGAAATGGATGAGTTCCGCAAGAAATTTGCTGATGAAAAAGGCAAATCCAATGCTGATTATCAGAAGAACTTAGACCGTCATATTCAAGACTAATCAAATCTCCTCTTTTGAGGGGATTTTTTATGTTGCTGTCTCCATGTAAGCACTTTAAAAAAGAGTTATTTTGATTTAAAAATGGTATAATGAGAGAACAATAGAAAGGAAGTATTTATGGAGCAAAAAGAGAAACATTTTAGCCTATCTTGGTTTTTCAAGTGGTTTTTGGATAACAAGGCCATTACGGTATTTTTGGTAACCTTATTATTGGGACTCAATCTGTTTATTTTAAGTAAGATTAGTTTTCTATTTTCACCTGTTTTAGATTTCTTGGCAGTTGTGATGTTGCCAGTCATTCTATCTGGTTTACTATACTATTTATTGAATCCTATTGTTGATTGGATGGAGAAGCATAAGATTAATCGCGTTATCGCAATCAGTATTGTCTTTGTCATCATCGCTCTCTTTATCATTTGGGGCTTGGCAGTAGCCATTCCAAATCTGCAACGTCAGGTTTTAAGTTTTGCAAGGAATGTTCCAGTCTACCTTGAAGATGCTGATCGAGTTATTGATGATTTGGTCACCAAGCGTTTACCAGATGATTTCAGACCTCAGTTAGAACAAGTTTTGGCAAACTTCTCAAGTCAGGCTACAGTTTGGGCAAGTAAGGTTTCATCTCAGGCAGTCAACTGGGTGAGTGCCTTTATTAGCGGGGCTTCTCAAGTGATTGTTGCCTTGATTATCGTTCCGTTCATGCTCTTTTATCTCTTGCGTGATGGGAAAGGATTGCGTAACTATTTGACCCAATTCATGCCAACGAAATTGAAAGAACCTGTTGGACAAGTTTTATCAGATGTGAATCAGCAGTTGTCTAATTATGTTAGAGGACAAGTAACAGTGGCTATTATTGTTGCGGTAATGTTTATGATTTTCTTTAAAATCATTGGTCTACGCTATGCGGTTACGCTGGGTGTTACTGCTGGTATCTTAAATCTGGTTCCTTATTTGGGTAGCTTCTTAGCCATGCTTCCTGCCCTAGTATTGGGCTTGATTGCTGGGCCAGTCATGCTTTTGAAAGTAGTGATTGTCTTTATCGTAGAACAAACTATTGAAGGCCGTTTTGTCTCTCCATTGATTTTGGGAAGTCAATTAAACATCCATCCCATTAATGTTCTCTTTGTTTTGTTAACTTCAGGATCCATGTTTGGTATCTGGGGAGTCTTGCTCGGTATTCCAGTTTATGCCTCTGCTAAGGTTGTCATTTCAGCGATTTTTGAATGGTATAAGGTAGTCAGTGGCCTATATGAACTAGAAGGAGAGGAAGCTAAGAGTGAACAATAGTCAACAGATGTTACAGGCTTTGGAAGAGCAAGATTTAGTTAAGGCAGAACATTATTTCGTCAAAGCTTTAGAAAATGATTCAAGTGACCTTCTGTATGAGTTAGCTACTTATCTTGAAGGAATTGGTTTTTATCCTCAGGCCAAGGAAATTTACCTGAAAATTGTAGAAAATTTTCCAGAGGTTAATCTTAATCTAGCAGCTATTGCTAGCGAGGATGGTCAAATCGAAGAAGCCTTTGCTTATCTTGAGGAAATCCAAGCTAACAGTGACTGGTATGTTTCGGCTTTGGCTCTGAAAGCGGACCTTTACCAGCTGGAAGGTTTGACAGATGTGGCGCGTGAGAAATTATTGGAGGCCTTGACTTACTCAGAAGATCCTCTCTTGATATTGGGATTAGCAGAATTGGATAGTGAGTTGGAAAATTATCAAGAGGCCATTCAAGGCTATGTTCAGTTAGATAATCGCTCGATTTATGAGCAAACAGGCATTTCCACCTATCAACGGATTGGCTTTGCCTATGCCCAGTTAGGGAAATTTGAAACGGCTACAGAGTTTTTAGAAAAAGCCCTGGAGTTAGAATACGATGACCTAACAGCTTTTGAGTTGGCCAGTCTTTACTTTGATCAAGAAGAATACCAAAAGGCCGTCCTCTATTTTAAGCAGATCGATACCATTTCTCCTGACTTTGAAGGCTATGAATATGGTTATAGTCAGGCCTTGCATAAGGAACATCAGGTTCAAGAAGCCCTGCGTATTGCTAAGCAAGGTTTGGAGAAAAATCCTTTTGAAACAAGACTCTTGTTAGCAGCTTCACAATTTTCTTATGAATTACATGATGCTAGTGGTGCAGAAAATTATCTCCTTACCGCTAAAGAAGATGCTGAGGATACAGAAGAAATCTTGCTTCGTTTGGCAACTATTTATCTAGAGCAGGAGCGTTATGAGGATATTCTAGACTTGCAGAGCGAGGAACCAGAAAATCTTTTGACTAAGTGGATGATTGCTCGTTCTTATCAAGAAATGGATGATTTGGATACTGCCTATGAGCATTACCAAGAGTTGGCAGGTGATTTGAAGGACAATCCAGAGTTTCTGGAACACTATATCTATCTCTTACGTGAATTGGGCGACTTTGAGGAAGCAAAAGTCAATGCTCAAACTTACTTAAAACTGGTTCCAGATGATGTGCAAATGCAAGAACTATTTGAGAGATTGTAAGAATATATTTTTAAAAACTGTATCTAATCATTTTTGATAATAAAATCTAAAGGCTATTTTATCTATTGTATGATGAGAGTATATTTGAGTTGTTGTGTTTGTATTCGAGTTTCCAATATAAGACATAAGAAGTGAGATAAGTAATATTTTTAAAAGTACAATCTTAGACTTTATAGTAAAAGAAAAAGTTCTCATTTCATAAGTGACAGATTGAATAGAAAGTCCTTAGACTAAAAGTTTCTAAGGGCTTTTCTTTGTGTGAAATCGCAAAATAGAGGTAAGAAAAGTTGTGAGATGTTTGCCATTTTTCATAAAAAAACGAGACTAAGATTGCAATCATGTTGATTATTACACGCTAGAGGAACTCGTTCCGTAAGACTATATTCTTCGTCAGGTTGAGTCAGTTCTCGATTTTCCTTCATCTATGATTTAATCGAATCCAATAACCACAAATATACTTACCAAGTGTTAGATAATCAAGCTAATTTTATAAGTGAGCAACTGGAAGTTTAGATTGACTTAGATCGGAAAAAGCACGGAAAAAAGGGTGGGAAAGCTTTTTTATTTTGCATTGAAAAGTATTTTATAGATGTTTCAACTTATTTTAAGTATAGTAGCGTAGAGAATACAAAAAAGACAAACACTAAAATGATGTTTGTCTTCGGTCTGAGGTTCCTATGAAATGAGAACCTAGTTATAATTAGTTTTTTGAAGCTGCTTGGAATTCTGGGTTTTTCCATGCTTCGTCAATGATAGCTTGCAATTCTTTAGCAGATGCTTGCATTTTTTGAGTTTCTGCGTCGTTCAATGGAATGTTTACTGGACGAACGATACCATGTGCACCAACAACAGCTGGTTGACCGATAAAGACGTTTTTAACTCCGTATTGACCTTCTTGGAATACTGAAAGTGGAAGTACTGCGTTTTCATCGTCAAGGATTGCTTTAGTAATACGAGCAAGGGCTACTGCGATACCGTAGTATGTTGCACCTTTTTTGTTGATGATTGTGTAAGCTGCGTCACGAACACCTTCGAACAATTCAATCAATTCAGCTTCTTGAACATTTTGAGTGTCTTTAAGGAATTCTTCAAGGTTTACACCAGCGATGTTAGCGTGTGACCAAACAGCGAACTCAGAGTCACCGTGTTCACCCATAATGTAGGCGTGCACTGAACGAGCATCAACATCCAATTTTTCAGCAAGTGCTTGACGGAAACGTGCTGAGTCAAGTGAAGTACCTGAACCGATAACACGTTCTTTAGGGAAACCAGAGAATTTCCAAGTTGAGTAAGTCAAAACGTCAACTGGGTTAGCAGCAACAAGGAAGATACCTTTGAAACCTGATTCAACAACTTGAGTTACGATTGATTTGTTGATAGCAAGGTTTTTACCTACAAGGTCAAGACGAGTTTCACCTGGTTTTTGAGGCGCACCTGCAGTGATTACAACAAGGTCAGCGTCTGCACAGTCAGAGTATTGAGCTGCATAGATTTTTTTAGGTGAAGTGAAGGCAAGGGCGTGACTAAGGTCAAGCGCGTCACCAACAGCTTTTTCATGCAATTGTGGAATTTCGATAATTCCAAGCTCTTGTGCAATTCCTTGGTTAACAAGTGCAAAAGCGTAAGAAGAACCTACAGCACCATCACCGACAAGGATAACTTTTTTGTGTTGTTTAGTTGAAGTCATTATTCTAAACATCTCCTTAATTTTATTCAGGGATTTCCCCAGTTATTTTAATTCTATCACTTTTAAAAAGCTTTGTCACGGATATGCATTTCAGTTCTTGATGTAAACGTTTTAGTGGTTTTAGATACCTGAAATATAGTGGACATTATGGTATAATATAGTTAATTACTAATAGTGAAATGAGGCATTTATTAATGCAGGATAGAAATTTAGTGAATGTCAATCTGACAAAGGAGATGAAGACGAGTTTTATCGATTACGCCATGAGTGTTATCGTAGCGCGAGCTCTTCCTGATGTTCGAGATGGCTTGAAACCGGTTCACCGTCGGATTCTCTATGGAATGAATGAATTGGGTGTTACTCCAGACAAACCCCATAAAAAATCTGCTCGTATTACAGGGGACGTCATGGGTAAATACCACCCACACGGGGATTCCTCTATCTATGAAGCCATGGTCCGCATGGCTCAATGGTGGAGCTACCGTTACATGCTTGTAGATGGGCATGGAAACTTTGGTTCCATGGATGGAGATGGTGCTGCCGCCCAGCGTTATACTGAGGCACGCATGAGCAAGATTGCTCTGGAGATGCTTCGTGATATCAATAAAAATACAGTTGATTTCGTCGATAACTATGATGCCAATGAACGTGAACCCTTGGTCTTGCCTGCACGTTTTCCAAACCTTTTGGTCAATGGAGCAACTGGTATTGCCGTTGGGATGGCGACCAATATTCCCCCTCATAACTTGGGTGAAACTATTGATGCTGTGAAGTTGGTCATGGACAATCCTGAAGTGACCACTAAGGACTTGATGGAAGTCTTGCCTGGTCCAGATTTTCCAACAGGTGCCCTTGTCATGGGGAAATCAGGCATTCATAAGGCTTATGAAACAGGTAAAGGTTCTATTGTCCTTCGTTCTCGTACTGAAATTGAAGAAACTAAGACTGGCCGTGAGCGCATCGTTGTAACAGAATTTCCTTACATGGTCAACAAAACCAAGGTTCACGAGCATATTGTTCGCTTAGTTCAGGAAAAACGTATTGAGGGGATTACAGCAGTACGTGATGAATCTAACCGAGAAGGTGTTCGTTTCGTGATTGAAGTTAAGCGCGATGCCTCAGCAAATGTTATCCTCAATAACCTCTTCAAGATGACCCAGATGCAAACTAACTTTGGTTTCAATATGCTGGCGATTCAGAACGGTGTACCGAAAATCTTGTCTCTTCGTCAGATTTTGGATGCTTATATTGAGCACCAAAAAGAAGTAGTTGTTCGTCGTACTCGTTTTGATAAGGAAAAAGCAGAAGCACGCGCTCATATCTTAGAAGGTCTCTTAATAGCACTAGACCATATCGATGAAGTGATTCGTATCATCCGTGCTAGTGAAACGGATGCGGAAGCACAAGCTGAGTTGATGAGCAAGTTCAAGCTTTCTGAACGACAAAGTCAGGCTATCCTTGATATGCGTCTTCGTCGTTTGACAGGTTTGGAACGCGATAAGATTCAGTCTGAGTATGATGACCTCTTGGCTCTGATTGCAGATTTAGCAGATATTCTTGCTAAGCCCGAACGTGTTTCTCAAATCATCAAGGATGAATTAGATGAAGTTAAGCGTAAGTTTGGAGATAATCGTCGTACAGAGTTGATGGTGGGAGAAGTCTTGACTCTTGAAGATGAAGATTTGATTGAAGAATCGGATGTCTTAATTACACTTTCTAACAAAGGCTACATCAAACGTTTGGATCAAGGAGAATTCACTGCTCAAAAACGTGGTGGTCGAGGTGTCCAAGGGACAGGCGTTAAGGATGATGATTTTGTTCGTGAGTTAGTGTCAACCAGCACCCATGATCACCTACTCTTCTTTACAAATAAAGGACGTGTCTATCGCCTGAAAGGCTATGAAATTCCTGAGTATGGTCGTACAGCTAAGGGCTTGCCAATCGTCAATCTTTTGAAATTAGATGAAGGTGAAAGTATCCAGACCATCATCAATGTTGAGTCTGAACGTAGTGATGATGCTTATCTCTTCTTCACAACCCGTCATGGTATTGTGAAGAGAACCAGCGTTAAGGAATTTGCTAACATTCGTCAAAATGGACTTAAAGCACTGAATCTTAAAGATGAAGATGAGTTGATTAATGTCTTACTAACAGAAGAGGAAACGGATATTATCATTGGTACCAAGTTTGGTTATGCAGTTCGCTTTAATCAATCAGCTGTTCGTGGTATGAGTCGTATCGCCACTGGTGTGAAAGGTGTTAACCTTCGTGACGGAGACACAGTTGTTGGTGCTAGTGTGATTACAGACCAGGACGAGGTTCTTATCATCACAGAAAAGGGCTATGGTAAGCGCACAGTTGCGACCGAATATCCAACTAAAGGTCGTGGTGGTAAAGGGATGCAAACCGCTAAGATTACAGAAAAAAACGGTTCTCTTGCTGGACTTATGACAGTTAAAGGCGATGAAGATTTGATGATTATCACTGATACTGGTGTCATGATTAGAACCAACGTTGCCAATATTTCACAAACAGGTCGCTCAACTATGGGAGTTAAAGTGATGCGCCTGGACCAAGATGCTAAAATTGTGACCTTTACGACGGTTGCAGCGGCAGAAAAAGAAGAAGTTGGGACTGAAAACGAAATAGAAGGTGAAGCATAATGTCTCATAAAAAGAACAAAAAGAAAACAAACCGTAAAAATTTACTAATCAATTTCTTGGCAGGGTTTTTAATCATCTTGTCAGTGGCTTTGATTTTCAATTCAAAAATTCGTGATATGTTCATGGTTTGGAATACCAATAAATACCAAGTCAGCCAGGTATCAAAAGAAAAATTGGAAGAAAATCAAGATACAGAAGGGAATTTTGACTTTGATTCCGTAAAAGCCATCTCGTCAGAAGCTGTCCTATCCTCACAATGGGATTCGCAAAAATTGCCTGTTATTGGTGGGATTGCTATTCCTGAAGTAGAAATTAACTTACCTATTTTTAAAGGTCTTGATAATGTCAATCTCTTCTATGGAGCTGGTACAATGAAGCGTGATCAAGTGATGGGGAAAGGAAACTATTCACTTGCGAGCCATCATATCTTCACGGCGGAAAATGCCAGTCAGATGCTATTTTCTCCATTATCACGTGCTAAAAATGGAATGAAAATTTATCTAACTGATAAGGATAAGGTTTATACCTATGTCATTCATGAGGTCAAGCATGTAACACCAGATCGTGTGGATGAGATTGATGACCGTACTGGAGTTGATGAAATCACACTTGTAACCTGTGTTGATTATGATGCGACAGAACGTATTATCGTAAAAGGTGACTTGAAAGATACAAAAGATTATTCACAAACACCTGAAGAAATTCTAACAGCTTTCAATCAACCATATAAACAGCGCTATTAATAGTTAAAGAATCAGTAAACATTTTATTTTACTGGTTCTTTTTATATTGCTTTATAAGCATGCTAAGTAATGATAAATCAATACAAATACTAGCATTTTTGAAAAACAATTACCTATTTTAATATTTTTTGTTATAATACTAAATATAAAAAAATTGGAGACGTTTATGAGTTCGTCAGAGTTTATTTCGAAGATTGATTATTATTGCCACAAGAAAGAAAGTCTTTTCAAGCAAAGTAAGTTAAAGTATGCAATTCGTTCTATGTTTGCAGGTGCTTTTTTAACCTTCAGTACAGCTGCTGGAGCTATTGGTGCGGATTTACTTAATAGTATTGTTCCAAGTAGTGGGTATTTCCTGTTCCCATTTGTTTTTGCTTGGGGGCTGGTTTATATCGTCTTTTTAAATGCGGAATTGGTAACTTCCAATATGATGTATTTAACAGCAGGTGCATTTTTGAAAAAGATTGATTGGAAAAAGGCAATGATTATTTTACTCTATTGTACTTTGTTTAATCTCATTGGTGCTTTGGTGGCTGGATGGGCCTTTGCCAACTCGTCAGCCTTTTCGCATTTGACCCATGATAGTTTCCTTCCTAAGCTTGTAGCCAAGAAATTGGCGCGTCCAAGTGATTTAGTCCTGCTTGAGGGAATTCTTGCCAATGTATTTGTAAATATTGCCATTCTCTCATCTATATTAGTCAAAGACGGTGCTGCCAAACTATGGATCATTTTATCAGCTATTTCCATGTTTGTCTTCTTGTCCAATGAGCACATCGCTGCCAATTTTGCTTCCTTTAGTATTATGAAATTCAGCATGATTGCTAATCAAGTACCTCACTTTGATCTTCCAAATATCCTTCGACATTGGGGTGTAACCTTTATTGCTAACTTTATAGGTGGAGGTCTTCTGATTGGTTTACCGTATGCCTTTCTAAATAAGAATGAAGATACATATGTTGATTAAGAAGAGTCAGTGTATCAGGGAGAATCAGAACGATTCTCTCTTTTTCTTTGACAAAATAGGCTTGCAGAGAAAATCGTTTTGTAAATTGTAACAACAAAATATATTAAATAGAATAAAAGTTATTCCATGCAATCTTTATATTCTAATAATTAAAAATTCTAAAAGCTTGTTATTAAAACAATGTAAACGATTGCTGGATTTATAAATTTATTAAAAATACAATTAGGAAAGGCTTTTCATTATATCGATTTTATGTTATAATTATCACAAATAAAAGTTTTAGGAGTTTATTATGGTTTCTTCAGAATTTATCTCAAAGATTGAATTTGCTTGCAAGAAGAAGGAAAGTCTTTATAGTCAAAGCAAATTTAAGTATGCGATTCGTTCTATGTTCGCAGGTGCATTTTTAACCTTCAGTACTGCTGCTGGTGCAGTTGGGGCTGACTTGATTAATAAAATTGCACCAGGTAGTGGACGCTTCCTCTTCCCATTTGTCTTTGCTTGGGGCTTGGCCTATATTGTTTTCTTGAATGCCGAGTTGGTAACATCAAACATGATGTTCTTGACTGCTGGTAGTTTCTTGAAAAAAATCTCTTGGAGAAAAACAGCTGAGATTTTACTTTACTGTACCTTGTTCAACCTTATCGGAGCCTTGATAGCAGGTTGGGGCTTTGCCCACTCAGCAGCCTATGCACATCTGACTCACGATAGTTTCATCTCAGGGGTTGTTGAGATGAAGTTAGGCCGTTCAAATGAATTAATCTTGCTTGAGGCGATTTTGGCAAATATTTTCGTTAATATTGCGATTCTTTCATTTGTTTTAGTCAAAGATGGCGGCGCTAAACTATGGCTCGTTTTATCAGCGATTTACATGTTTGTATTCTTAACAAATGAGCACATCGCTGCGAACTTTGCTTCTTTCGCGATTGTAAAATTCAGTGTTGCTGCTGACTCAATTGCCAACTTCGGTGTTGGGAATATGCTTCGTCACTGGGGTGTAACCTTCATCGGAAACTTTATCGGAGGAGGCCTCTTGATGGGTCTTCCATATGCCTTCCTCAATAAAAATGAAGATACTTATGTAGATTAAGAAAATGAGTACGATTGAGTCGTGCTTTTTTCATTTTTAAAATAAGGTAATAGTTATTTATTATATCAAAATATAGAAAATTGATATTGGTAAACTATACCTTAAGGTGCTACAATATCCTTAATCAAATTATTTGGAGGTCGTCTTATGACTCGTGATTTTAAATTTGAAACCTTACAATTGCATGCTGGGCAAGTTGTGGATCCAGCTACCAAGTCTCGTGCAGTACCGATTTATCAAACAACATCCTTTGTTTTTGATGACACGCAGGAAGGTGCCGATTTGTTTGCCTTGAGAAAACCAGGGAATATTTATACTCGTATTACAAATCCTACAACAGCTGCCTTTGAAGAAAGAATTGCTGCTCTTGAAGGTGGTGTTGGAGCTCTTGCAACAGCATCAGGTATGGCTGCAGTGACTTATACGATTTTGGCACTTGCCCATGCTGGTGACCATGTAGTGGCTGCTTCGACTATTTACGGTGGAACCTTCAATCTCTTGAAAGAAACCCTTCCTCGTTATGGGATCACAACAACCTTTGTCGATGTGGATAATTTGGAAGAAGTGGAAGCAGCTATCAATGACAATACCAAGCTTGTCTTGATTGAAACCTTGGGTAACCCCTTGATTAACATTCCAGATTTGGAAAAATTGGCAGAGATTGCTCACAAACACCAGATTCCTCTTGTTTCTGATAATACTTTTGCTACACCTTATTTGATTAATGTCTTTTCTCACGGTGTAGATATTGCCATTCACTCTGCGACTAAGTTTATCGGTGGGCATGGTACGACTATTGGAGGAGTGATTGTCGATAGTGGTCGTTTTGACTGGGCGGCTTCAGGAAAATTCCCTCAATTTGTTGAGGAAGACCCAAGCTACCACAATTTGAGCTATACTCGTGATGTGGGTGCAGCAGCCTTTATTATCGCTGTCCGTGTTCAATTGCTTCGTGATACAGGTGCAGCCTTGTCGCCATTTAATGCCTTTCTCTTGCTCCAAGGACTTGAAACGCTTTCACTTCGTGTGGAACGCCATGTGCAAAATGCAGAGAAAATTGTTGATTTTCTTGTAAATCATCCTAAGGTAGAAAAAGTCAACTATCCAAAATTGGCTGATAGTCCTTACCATGCTTTGGCGGAGAAATACTTGCCAAAAGGTGTGGGATCAATCTTTACCTTCCATGTCAAAGGTGGGGAGGCAGAAGCTCGCAAGGTAATTGATCATTTAGAAATCTTCTCTGACCTTGCAAATGTGGCAGATGCCAAGTCTCTTGTTGTTCACCCAGCAACAACTACTCACGGTCAATTGTCAGAAAAAGACTTAGAAGCCGCAGGTGTCACACCAAACCAAATCCGCTTGTCTATCGGTCTTGAAAATGTAGAAGATTTGATTGAAGACTTGCGCTTGGCCTTGGAAAAAATTTAAAGTAAAAGAAGATAAACAGTGGGTTTCGACTCGCTGTTTTTGATTTTCCCTTAGGCATGATATAATGGTTACAGAAGTCTAGAAAGAGGAACGTTATGAACGAAATCAAATGCCCTAACTGTGGGGAAGTCTTTACAGTAAATGAAAGTCAGTATGCCGAACTTTTGTCCCAAGTGAGAACAGCAGAGTTTGATAAGGAATTGCACGATCGGATGAAGCAGGAACTGGCCTTGGCTGAGCAAAAGGCCATGAATGAACAACAGTCTAAACTAGCTCAAAAAGACCAAGAAATTGCTCAATTGCAGAGTCAAATCCAAAATTTTGATACAGAAAAAGAATTGGCCAAGAAAGAGGTTGAACAGACAAGTAATCAGGCCTTATTGGCTAAGGACAAGGAAGTACAGGCCTTGGAAAACCAACTGGCCACCTTGCGTTTGGAACATGAAAATCAACTGCAAAAGACCCTTTCTGACCTAGAAAAAGAACGGGATCAGGTTAAAAATCAGCTTCTTTTACAAGAAAAAGAAAACGAACTCTCTCTTGCTTCTGTTAAGCAAAACTACGAAGCTCAACTCAAGGCAGCTAGTGAACAAGTCGAATTTTATAGGAATTTCAAAGCCCAACAATCTACAAAAGCTATCGGGGAAAGTCTGGAACAGTACGCAGAGAGTGAGTTTAACAAGGTCCGTAGTTTTGCCTTTCCAAATGCTTACTTTGAAAAGGATAACAAGGTTTCTTCGCGTGGGTCTAAGGGTGACTTTATCTTCCGTGAGAGTGATGAAAATGGTGTTGAAATCATTTCCATCATGTTTGAGATGAAAAATGAAGCAGATGGAACAGAGAAGAAGCACAAGAATGCAGACTTTTACAAGGAATTGGACAAGGACCGTCGGGAGAAGAACTGTGAGTATGCCGTTTTGGTGACCATGCTAGAGGCAGATAACGACTACTTTAACACAGGGATTGTTGACGTTAGTCACGAGTATGAAAAGATGTATGTGGTTCGCCCTCAGTTCTTTATCCAGTTGATTGGACTCTTACGAAATGCGGCGCTTAATTCCCTAAAATATAAGCAGGAGTTGGCCTTGGTTCGCGAACAAAATATCGACATTACGCATTTTGAGGAAGACTTGGATGCCTTTAAGCTAGCATTTGCCAAGAACTACAACTCAGCTTCGACCAACTTTGGTAAAGCTATCGATGAAATCGACAAGGCTATCAAACGCATGGAAGAGGTTAAAAAGTTCCTAACAACATCTGAAAACCAACTCCGCCTTGCAAACAATAAATTGGAAGATGTTTCCGTCAAAAAATTGACCCGGAAAAATCCAACCATGAAAGCGAAATTCGAAGCTCTGAAGGGGGAGTAGCCTTAAATATGAAATAACTTTAAAATAGTCGTATGTCTACATTAAATATTTACAACTTTATGTACAGGAAACGGAGAGCTATTTAGAAAGATAAAACTGATATGAGTTCTTACCGTACGTCACCTATGTGAAAGAGCATAATCAGGTTAATAAGATTATGCAACAGTTAAAACTACTAACGAGACGGGATTGTCAAAGGTATATCATGGAGAACAGGTTTTAAAAGCAGTAATTACTACAGTTTTTGTTATTGGTACTTTAATTGATGGTGTTACAGTTAGTGCATCTACATTTGTCTTTGGAGTTTTGATAGCGATTCTAGTAATTGCGAGCGACTTCTTATATTTAAGTTCTACAATGGAGGATAATGGTGAAAGAGATATTAAATAACTATTCGTTGAAAATATCTAGAATTGAAATTTCAAAATTATATAATTTGACAAAAATAGTATACATTTGCTTAATTCCTATAGTTTGCCTATCATTTATAGGGATGGTTGTTGAATTATTTAAAGGTGGGGAAATGAATTTTATGAAATTCATTACTTATACGGTAGTATGTTTTGGGTTTGAGACATTGATTTTATTAAACAATAAACTGGTTAAATTAGCTGTAGATAATATCTTTTTGACAGATATTAATTTCGACAAGCACATAAGTTATTATCGTTATGTAGCTGAACACTCGGTTAAGTCACAACAGCTGTTCAATAATGCAAATTGTTTACTAGCTATTGCCCAATCGCTATACTACCAAGGAAAGTTTGAAGAAACACTTGATAATTTGGAACGAATAAATTTTGAGGGTAAAAATTTTAATAAGAAATTTGAAATCGAATTATCAACAACTTACTTTAAGATTCTTTCTCTAATCCATGCTGATAAGACAGAGGAAATTTCGCACCAAATCGATATGTTAGCTACATTAAAAGTTAGAACAAATTCTCAGGTTGCTAGGAAGACGAATGTAATAAACATAATAAAAGCTATAGAGGATCTTGTTTTAAATAAAAAATCAAACGACTACTTCGATACCGCTGAACCAGAAAATAAGTTAGCTCGAATCATGTTCTCTTATTACGGAGCTCTCAATGCTCAGCTAAAAGGAGATGAAGCTCGTGCACGTAGTTTGTTTGAAAGTATCGCCCATGAAAATCCAGAACTCTTTTATGTTCAGGAAGCTAGGAAATATTTAGAAAAATGAGCTGATATAGTTTTAAAATCTGTCTAAGATAGAATATGTTGATGTAAAGTGAAAAGGAAATCAGAAAGCAAAAATGAACGGTATTATCAACTTAAAAAAAGAAGCGGGGATGACCTCGCATGATGCGGTTTTTAAACTGCGTAGGATTTTGGGAACCAAGAAAATTGGTCATGGTGGGACTTTGGATCCGGATGTAGTGGGAGTTCTGCCCATTGCGGTTGGCAAAGCGACACGCATGGTCGAGTTTATGCAGGATGAGGGCAAGGTCTATGAGGGTGAAATCACTCTTGGCTATTCCACGACGACTGAGGATGCCAGTGGGGAAGTGGTCGCAGAGACACCCGTTCTGTCGCCCTTGGATGAAATCATTGTTGATGAAGCGATTGCCAGTTTGACTGGGCCTATTACCCAGATTCCGCCTATGTATTCGGCTGTAAAGGTCAATGGTCGTAAGCTTTATGAGTATGCGCGTTCGGGTCAGGAAGTAGAGCGCCCAGAACGTCAAGTAACCATTTATCAATTTGATCGAACAAGTCCGATTTCTTATGAAGGCGAACTTGCACGATTCACTTTTCGTGTGAAATGCAGTAAAGGGACATACATCCGTACCTTGTCTGTTGACTTAGGAGACAAATTGGGTTATGCTGCCCATATGTCACATTTGACACGGACTAGTGCAGCTGGTTTGCAACTAGAAGATGCTCTTACCTTGGAAGAAATTGCTGAAAGAGTAGAGGTAGGGCAACTAGACTTTCTCCATCCTCTTGAGATTGGGACGGGTGACCTTGTCAAAGTTTTTCTAAGTCCAGAAGAGGCTACAGAAGTGCGCTTTGGTCGTTTTATTGAGCTAGATCAAACGGACAAAGAACTGGCTGCCTTTGAAGGCGATACATTGCTAGCCATTCTAGAAAAACGGGACAATCTCTACAAGCCAAGGAAGGTTTTTAGCTAGTCTAACTGAGGTGTAGGGAGTGTTGTTTCCCCTAGACTATCCAAATCAGACTATAAATTTTGCAAAAAATGTGATAGAATAGACGACGGATAAAAAAACGGAGGATAGCATGCAAAATAGACCAATCATTATCGGAGTGACAGGTGGTTCTGGTGGAGGTAAGACCAGTGTTTCAAGAGCCATTTTATCGCATTTTCCTGATGAAAAGATTTCCATGATTGAGCATGATTCATACTACAAGGATCAGTCTCACTTGACCTTTGAAGAGCGTGTCAAAACCAACTACGACCATCCTTTTGCCTTTGATACAGACTTGATGATTGAGCAGATTAAGGAGTTGTTGGCAGGGCGTCCGGTGGACATTCCGACTTATGACTATACAGAGCATACACGAAGCAGCAAGACCTATCGTCAAGAGCCTCAAGATGTCTTTATCGTTGAGG
Organism: Streptococcus mitis; assembly: GCF_965111735.1. GTDB lineage: Bacteria > Bacillota > Bacilli > Lactobacillales > Streptococcaceae > Streptococcus > Streptococcus mitis_DR. The sequence goes on along the minus strand of NZ_OZ217346.1, from coordinate 1,320,560 downwards.
GGATTTTGGTCTTGGAGGACAAGCGTCTGCGTGATTTGATGGATATCAAGATTTTTGTGGATACGGATGATGATGTGCGCATTATTCGTCGGATCAAGCGTGATATGGAAGAGCGTGGCCGTAGTCTTGATAGCGTTATTGACCAGTACTTAGGCGTGGTTAAACCCATGTACCACCAGTTTATCGAGCCAACTAAGCGTTATGCTGATATCGTTATTCCTGAAGGGGTCAGCAATACCGTGGCTATTGACCTTTTGACAACCAAGATTGCAAAGATTTTGGAAGAAGCTCGAAACAGCAAATAAACAGATGTGGAGGCCTTGCCTCCTTTTTCTATTTTTCCTTCATAATGGTACATAAATGGAGATTTTTAGGCATATTTTTGGTATAATAATACCCATGAAAGAGCAAGAAAATGAATAGTAGGTGGAGATGGAAAAGTATTTATCGGTAACAACTTTGACCAAGTATCTGAAAATGAAATTCGATAAAGACCCTTACTTGGAACGGGTCTATTTAACTGGTCAAGTTTCCAACTTTCGTAAACGACCTACTCACCAATATTTCTCCCTAAAAGATGACCATGCAGTTATTCAAGCGACTATTTGGTCTGGGATTTATCAGAAATTAGGTTTCGACCTGGAAGAAGGGATGAAGATCAACGTGATTGGGCGTGTGCAGGTCTATGAACCAAGTGGTAGCTACTCCATCATCATTGAAAAGGCAGAGCCTGATGGGGTCGGGGCGCTTGCGATTCAGTTTGAACAACTCAAGAAAAAATTGACAGAAGAAGGCCTGTTTCAAGAACGCTTCAAGCAACCTCTGCCTCAATTTTCTAAGAGAATTGGTGTGGTAACCAGTCGCAGTGGAGCTGTTATTCGAGATATTATCACGACCGTCAGCAGGCGATTTTCAGGTGTCGACATTCTCCTCTATCCGACCAAGGTTCAAGGAGATGGAGCAGCAGAGGAAATAGCTCGAAATATTGCGCGTGCTAATCAACGGGACGATTTGGATTTGCTGATTATTGGTCGTGGAGGAGGTTCCATTGAGGATCTCTGGGCATTTAACGAAGAAATTGTGGTACGAGCTATTTTTGAGTCTCGTTTGCCAGTTATCTCTAGTGTGGGGCATGAGACAGATGTGACCTTGGCAGATTTTGTGGCGGATCGTCGAGCTGCAACACCAACGGCAGCTGCTGAACTGGCAACCCCTGTGACCAAGTTGGATGTATTAGCTCATTTGCAAAATCAGGAAAAACGGATGGCAACAGCAGTCCGAAATGTCCTATCTAAGAAACAAGAAGCTTTGAAAAAATTCAGTCAGTCTGTTATCTTTAGACAGCCAGAGCGCTTGTATGATGGCTATTTGCAACGGCTAGACCAATTACAATTGCGCTTAAAACAAAGTTTGCGAACAAGGATTTCTGATAGCAACCAATTAGTACAAACAAGGACGCATCGACTAGTCCAATTATCACCTGTTACCAAAATCCAACGCTATCAAGACCGCTTAAGCCAGTTGGACAAGCTCCTACGTAGCCAAATGGCTCTGGTTTATGATGCCAAGGTTGCTGAGGTTAAGAGACTTTCAGAAGCACTTCTGATGTTGGATACGAGCCGAATTGTGGCGCGAGGTTATGCTATTGTCAAAAAAGAAGAGTTAGTTGTAGATTCGGTTGAAAATTTGAAGAAAAAAGACCAAGTGACGCTTTTGATGCGGGATGGTCAAGTAGAATTAGAGGTTAAAGATGTCAAAACAAAAGAAATTTGAGGAAAATCTAGCAGAACTGGAGAGCATTGTCCAAAGTTTGGAAAATGGTGAAATTGCTCTGGAAGATGCGATTGCTGCCTTTCAAAAGGGCATGGTCTTGTCAAAAGAGCTCCAAGCTACGCTAGACAAGGCTGAAAAGACCTTGGTCAAGGTTATGCAAGAAGACGGAACAGAGAGTGATTTTGAATGAAGAAGCAAGAAAAATTAGCTCTTGTCGAGTCGGCTTTGGAAGACTTTTATGGAGACCAGCAGGTTGCTTCTAGTTTGCGAGAGTCTGTTCTCTATTCCATTCATGCTGGTGGCAAGCGTATCCGTCCTTTTCTCTTGTTAGAAGTTCTGGAAGCCTTGCAGGTCGCTATTAAACCTGCTCACGCGCAGGTGGCTGCGGCCTTGGAAATGATTCATACAGGGAGTTTGATTCACGATGATCTTCCTGCTATGGATGATGATGATTACCGTCGGGGACGATTGACCAACCACAAGAAATTTGGCGAAGCAATGGCAATTTTGGCTGGAGATGCTTTGTTTCTAGATCCTTACGCCTTGATAGCGCAGGCAGATTTGCCAAGTCAGATAAAGGTAGACTTGATTGCCAACTTATCCCTTGCTTCAGGTAGTCTGGGTATGGTAGCAGGCCAGGTTTTAGACATGGAAGGTGAACACCAACACTTGTCTTTGGAAGAACTTCAGACCATTCATGCTAATAAGACTGGAAAACTACTAGCCTTTCCTTTCCAAGCGGCTGCTATCATTGCAGAATTGGCACCTGAAATGCAGGCAAAGCTGAAAACTATTGGGGAATTGATTGGACTTGCTTTTCAAGTTCGAGATGACGTACTGGATGTGACAGCTAGTTTTGAGGAGATCGGCAAGACACCTCAAAAGGACCTACAGGCTGAAAAATCAACCTATCCAGCCTTGTTGGGCTTGGAAGAGGCCATTGCCTTTTGTAACCAAACCTTGGATCAAGCTAATGCCAAATTAGAAGAAATTACCCAGCAGATTCCCTTTGAAACAGAATCGATTGTAAAAATAGTAGAAAGTTTGAGAATCAATGGCTAAGGAAAGAGTGGATGTATTAGCTTATAAACAGGGCTTGTTTGAAACGCGAGAGCAGGCCAAGCGCGGTGTGATGGCTGGTCTAGTCGTAGCAGTCCTTAATGGAGAACGTTTTGACAAACCAGGAGAGAAAATCCCAGATGACACGGAGCTAAAACTCAAGGGGGAGAAACTCAAGTATGTCAGCCGTGGTGGCTTGAAATTAGAAAAGGCCTTGCAGGTCTTTGATTTGTCAGTGGATGGTGCGACCACGATTGATATCGGTGCCTCTACTGGTGGCTTTACCGATGTTATGTTGCAAAATGGTGCTGAGTTAGTCTTTGCAGTTGATGTTGGTACCAATCAGTTGGCTTGGAAACTACGCCAAGACCCACGAGTTGTCAGCATGGAACAGTTCAATTTCCGCTATGCTGAAAAGACTGATTTCGAGCAGGAACCGAGCTTTGCCAGTATTGACGTGAGTTTCATTTCCCTCAGTCTGATTCTTCCGGCCTTGCATCGTGTGTTGGCTAATCAAGGTCAGGTTGTGGCTTTGGTTAAGCCTCAGTTTGAGGCAGGACGTGAGCAGATTGGGAAAAATGGAATTATTCGCGATGCCAAGGTCCATCAGAATGTCCTTGAATCTGTCACAGCTATGGCAGTAGAGGCAGGCTTTTCAGTCCTTAGATTGGATTTTTCTCCCATCCAAGGTGGGCATGGAAATATTGAATTTTTAGCGTATTTAAAAAAAGAAGAGTCAGCAAGCAATCAGGTTCTTGCTGAGATTGAAGAAGTAGTAGAGAGGGCGCATAGTCAATTTAAAAATGAATAAAAAAGAGAGACTTGAAAAAATTAGACGATTTGTGACAGATTATCAAATCGGTACGCAAGAAGAAATTGTAGAACATTTGAAAGAGGCAGGCATCACTGCCACTCAGGCAACTGTATCCCGAGATATCAAAGAATTAGGTATTGTCAAAATTCCTTTGAGAGACAACACCTATGTCTACGAATTGCCAAAATCAATCGTAAAAAGTTTGCAACTGGCTGAAGACAATATTGAGTCAGCTGAATTGATGGATAAGATGATTAATCTCCAAGTTATTCCAGGAAATACAGCCTTTGTAAAAGCTCAGTTAATCGAGACATTTGCGGACAAGATTTTCAGCTGTTTGGCTGATGATAGCTCGATTTTAGTCATTGCCAGAAGTGAAAGTCTAGCTGAGGAAATCTTTGAACAAGTAAAAAATTGGTAGGTCTATATGTTACTTGAAATTTCGATAAAAAACTTTGCCATTATTGAGGCTATCTCCTTCAATTTTGAAAAGGGAATGACTGTTCTGACTGGTGAAACGGGTGCAGGGAAGTCGATTATCATTGATGCCATGAATATGATGTTGGGAGCTCGTGCTACGACAGATGTTATTCGTCATGGTGCGCTAAAGGCAGAGATTGAGGGGCTTTTCTCAGTTGAGAATAGTCGCCTTTTGCAGGAAATTTTTGATGAGCAAGGTTTGGAATTGGGTGATGAAATTATCATCCGTCGAGAAATTCTGCAAAATGGTCGTAGTATTAGCCGTGTGAATGGCCAGATGGTTAATCTGTCTGTTTTGCGTGCTATTGGACAACATCTAGTAGATATTCATGGTCAGCATGACCAAGAGGAATTAATGCGTCCCCAACTTCATATCCAGATGTTGGATGAATTTGGTGATGCAACTTTTTGGGAATTGAAAGAAACCTATCAGACGAGTTTTGATGCCTACCGTAAAATGCGTAAGCAGGTTCTGGAAGTCAAGAAAAACCAACAGGAACACAAGGCACGTATCGAAATGTTGGAATTTCAAATGGCAGAGATTGAGGCAGCAAACTTGCAAGCAGGTGAAGACTTGACTCTCAATCAAGAGCGAGATAAACTTCTAAACCATAAAAATATTGCGGATACGTTGACCAATGCCTATAGTATGTTGGACAATGAAGAGTTCTCGAGTCTGGCCAATGTTCGTTCGGCCATGAATGATATGGAGAGTGTCGAAGAGTACGACCCTGAATACCGTGAAATTTCAAGCTCTCTGTCTGAGACCTACTATGTCTTAGAAGACATTAGCAAGCGTTTAGAAGCTATCATTGAGGACCTTGATTTTGACGGCAATCGTCTCATGCAGGTTGAGAATCGTTTGGACCTCCTTCATACCATTACCCGTAAATATGGTGGGACTGTTGATGATGTCTTGCTTTACTTTGCTAAGATTACGGAAGAGTACAATCTCTTGACAGGCAATAATCTTTCTTCTGAAGACATGGAAGCAGAGCTCAAGAAATTGGAAGTTAATCTTGTTGATTTGGCTGGTCAACTTGCATCTGCTCGTCATGACTTAGCTCAGCAGCTTGAAGCTGAGATTAAACAAGAACTGCAAGACCTCTATATGGAAAAAGCCCAGTTTCAGGTTCGTTTTAGCAAGGGCAAATTCAGTCGTGAGGGAAATGAAATGGTTGAGTTTTACATTTCAACCAACCCTGGCGAAGACTTTAAACCCTTGGTCAAGGTTGCATCTGGTGGGGAATTATCTCGTCTCATGCTAGCCATTAAGTCTGCCTTTTCACGTAAAGAGGGCAAGACAAGTATTGTCTTTGATGAGGTGGATACGGGAGTTTCAGGTCGTGTAGCTCAGGCCATTGCACAGAAGATTCACAAGATTGGCCAACATGGTCAGGTTCTGGCTATTTCCCATTTGCCACAAGTGATTGCGATTGCGGATTATCAATTCTTTATTGAGAAGATTAGTAATGACCATTCAACAGTTTCGACTGTTCGTCTCTTGACTGTTGAAGAGCGAGTGGAGGAAGTTGCCAAGATGTTGGCAGGTGATGATGTGACGGAAGCAGCCCTGACGCAAGCCAGAGAATTGTTGAGAAACAGGGAGAAATAAGATGACAGACTATTATGTAATTGGAGATGTTCACGGAAAAGCTGGGATGCTGGAAGACCTTCTCAAAACATGGGATGGTCAGACCCAGTTGCTCTTTCTAGGGGATTTGATTGACCGCGGTGAAGATAGTCGCCGTGTTCTAGAAATGGTTAAGGACTTAGTGGACAATCAAGGGGCGATCTGTTTGTCAGGAAACCACGAGTATATGTTTCTGACTTGGCTCGATAACCCAGAAGAAAGTTATGACCACTATCGTCGTAATGGTGGAGATACAACTATTAACTCTATCCTAGGTCGTCCCTTGGATGCCCCAGTTGATGGAGTAGAAGATGCCCAGCGTGTTGCTACTGAAGCGGCAGATTTGGTCGAATTTATTCGTCAAATGCCATTTGTAGTAGAGACAGACAAGTATATCTTTGTTCATGCAGGTATTGATTTAACCTTGGATGATTGGCATGAAACCACAGATTATAAAAAAGTCTGGCTTAGAAAACCATTCCACGAAGCAGAAAATCATACTGGGAAAACCATTGTCTTTGGTCACACACCGGTTTATGGTTTGTTAAAGCAAGAACGAGGTACAGCTGAGCTTTGGACTACAGAAGATGGTAAGATTGGGATGGACGGAGGAGCTGTCTATGGTGGTGTCCTTCACGGGATTGTCTTTACTGACCAAGGAATGACAGAACATCACTTTATTGAAAATGACGGCTTTGTCGCTGAAGATTAGTACTCCTAGCAGGGTATGGTCTTGTCAAAATGTCAAAAACAATTTATAATAAATAGATACCCTGAAAGGAAGAGAATCATGAACTTAGAAGAATTGAAAAAACGACAGGAGAAGATCCGTAACTTCTCTATTATCGCCCATATTGACCACGGGAAATCGACTCTAGCAGACCGCATTTTGGAAAAGACAGAGACAGTTTCCAGTCGTGAAATGCAAGCTCAGCTTTTAGATAGCATGGATCTAGAACGGGAACGTGGGATTACCATTAAGTTGAATGCCATCGAGCTGAATTATACTGCTAAAGATGGGGAAACTTATATTTTCCACTTGATTGACACGCCGGGGCACGTAGACTTCACCTATGAAGTTTCACGTTCGCTAGCTGCCTGTGAGGGAGCGATTTTGGTCGTCGATGCTGCCCAAGGGATTGAGGCTCAAACCCTTGCCAACGTTTATCTGGCCTTGGACAATGATTTGGAAATCATGCCAGTCATTAACAAAATTGACCTACCAGCTGCAGACCCTGAGCGCGTGCGTACAGAGATTGAAGATGTCATTGGTTTGGATGCCAGTGAAGCAGTTTTGGCATCAGCTAAAGCTGGTATTGGTATCGAAGAAATTCTAGAGCAAATCGTAGAAAAAGTGCCAGCTCCAACAGGTGATGTGACGGCGCCTCTTAAGGCCTTGATTTTCGACTCGGTTTACGATGCCTACCGTGGGGTTATTCTTCAAGTGCGTGTCATGGATGGGGTGGTCAAACCTGGCGATAAGATTCAGCTTATGAGCAATGGCAAGACCTTCGATGTGACAGAAGTCGGTATTTTTACACCCAAAGCAGTTGGTCGTGATTTTCTTGCGACTGGTGACGTTGGTTATATTGCAGCTTCTATTAAGACGGTTCAGGATACGCGTGTGGGTGATACCGTTACCTTGGCAACCAATCCTGCGGCAGAGCCATTACATGGTTACAAGCAGATGAATCCTATGGTCTTTGCGGGTCTATATCCTATCGAGTCAAACAAGTACAATGACCTACGTGAAGCCCTTGAAAAATTGCAACTGAATGATGCTAGTCTCCAATTTGAACCAGAAACATCTCAGGCACTTGGATTTGGTTTCCGTTGTGGTTTCCTTGGACTTCTCCATATGGATGTTATCCAAGAGCGTTTGGAACGTGAGTTCAACATTGACCTCATCATGACAGCTCCATCTGTTATCTATAAGGTCAACTTGACCGACGGCGAGTCTATGGATGTGTCTAACCCATCTGAGTTCCCAGACCCAACTAAGATTGCGACCATTGAGGAGCCATATGTTAAAGCGCAAATCATGGTACCGCAAGAGTTTGTTGGAGCAGTGATGGAGCTAGCTCAGCGCAAGCGTGGGGACTTTGTGACGATGGATTATATCGATGATAACCGTGTCAATGTTATCTATCAAATTCCACTGGCTGAAATCGTCTTTGACTTCTTTGATAAGCTTAAGTCTTCAACTCGCGGTTATGCAAGCTTTGACTATGAATTGTCAGAGTACCGCCCATCTAAGCTGGTCAAAATGGATATCCTTCTCAACGGAGACAAGGTGGACGCCCTCAGCTTTATCGTTCACAAGGACTTTGCCTACGAACGTGGGAAACTCATCGTTGATAAACTTAAGAAAATTATTCCTCGTCAACAATTTGAGGTTCCTATCCAAGCAGCAATTGGACACAAGATTGTCGCTCGTACTGATATCAAGGCCCTTCGTAAGAACGTACTTGCCAAGTGTTACGGTGGTGACGTTTCTCGTAAACGCAAACTCCTTGAAAAACAAAAAGCTGGTAAGAAACGCATGAAAGCTATCGGATCAGTAGAAGTTCCACAAGAAGCCTTCCTTAGCGTCTTGAGCATGGATGAGGAGTAGAAGTATATAGAAAAACATTTTATTGTTGATAGACTTTAAATATCAAACAACAAAGATAAATAAAAGAAGATCAAATGGTTTTAGGCTCTTTGTCAACTGTAGTGGGTTGAAGAAAAGCTAAGCTCGAGAAAGGACAAATTTCGTCCTTTCTTTTTTGATGTTTAGAGCGATAAAAATCCTTTTTTTGAAGTTTTTAAAGTCTCGAAATCCAAAGGCATTGCGCTTGATAAGTTTGATGAGATTATTGGTCGCTTCTAATTTGGCATTTGAATAGTGTAGTTGAAGGGCATTGACAATCTTCTCTTTATCTTTGAGGAATGTTTTAAAGACAGTCTGAAAAAGAGGATGAACCTGCTGCAGATTGTCTTCAATGAGTCCGAAAAATTTGTCAGGCTTCTTGTCCTGAAAGTGAAACAGCAAGAGTTGATAGAGATGGTAGTGGTGTTTCAAGTCTTCTGAATAGTTCAAAAGCTTGTCTAGAATCTCTTTATTGGTCAAGTGCATACGAAAAGTAGGACGATAAAAACGTTTATCGCTAAGTTTACGACTATCCTGTTGGATGAGTTTCCAGTAGCGCTTGATAGCCTTGTATTCATGAGACTTTCGATGAAACTGATTCATGATTTGGACACGCACACGACTCATAGCACGGCTTAGATGTTGTACAATATGGAAACGATCTAGAACGATTTTAGCACACGGAAAAAGTTTTCTAGCTAAGTCATAGTAGGGACTAAACATATCCATAGTAATGATTTTCACCTGACAACGAACGGCTCTATCGTATCGAAGAAAGTGATTTCGGATGACAGCTTGTGTTCGTTCCTCAAGAACAGTGATGATATTAAGATTATCAAAATCTTGCGCAATGAAACTCATCTTTCCCTTTGTAAAGGTATACTCGTCCCAGGACATAATCTGTGGAAGGCGAGAAAAATCATGCTTAAAGTGAAAGTCATTGAGCTTGCGAATAACAGTTGAAGTTGAAATGGACAGCTGATGAGCAATATCGGTCAAAGAAGTCTTTTCAATCAGCTTTTGAGCAATTTTTTGATTAATGATACGAGGGATTTGATGATTCTTCTTGACGAGGGAGGTCTCGGAGACCGCTATTTTCGAGCACTTATAGCAGTTAAAACGGCGTTTTTTAAGGAGAATTCTAGTAGGCATACCAGTTGTTTCGAGGTAAGGGATCTTAGACGGTTTTTGAAAGTCATATTTCTTCATTTGACTTCCACACTCAGGGCAAGATGGGGCGTCGTAGTCCAGTTTAGCGATGATTTCCTTGTGTGTATCTCTATTAATGACATCTATAATTTGGATATTAGGGTCTTTGATATCGAGTAGTTTTGTGATAAAATGTAATTGTTCCATATGAATCTTTCTAATGAGTTGTTTAGTCGCTTTTCATTATAGGTCATATGGAACTTTTTTTCTACAACAAAATAGGTTCCATAATATCCATAGGGGATTTACCCACTACAAATATTATAGAGCCTCTTTTTAATTTGTTTTACGAATAAATAGATGAGTAGAAAAAGAAATGGAGTTATTTATGAAAATCACAAACTATGAAATCTATAAGTTAAAAAAATCAGGTTTGACCAATCAACAGATTTTGAAAGTGCTAGAATACGGTGAAAATGTTGATCAGGAACTGTTGTTGGGTGACATTGCAGAAATTTCAGGTTGCCGAAATCCAGCTGTTTTTATGGAACGTTATTTTCAGATAGACGATACGCATTTGGAGAAGGAGTTTCAAAAATTTCCATCTTTCTCTATTTTAGATGACTGTTATCCTTGGGATTTGAGTGAAATATACGATGCGCCTGTGCTTTTATTTTACAAGGGGAATCTCGACCTCTTGAAATTCCCGAAGGTAGCAGTCGTAGGAAGTCGTGCTTGTAGCAAACAGGGAGCTAAGTCAGTTGAAAAAGTCATTCAGAGCTTGGAAAATGAACTGGTTATCGTCAGTGGATTAGCCAAGGGCATTGACACAGCAGCTCATATGGCAGCTCTTCAGAATGGCGGAAAAACCATTGCAGTGATTGGAACAGGACTGGATGTGTTTTATCCTAAAGCTAATAAACGCTTGCAAGACTACATCGGCAATGACCATCTGGTTCTCAGTGAATATGGACCTGGTGAACAACCTCTGAAATTTCATTTTCCTGCCCGTAATCGCATCATTGCTGGACTTTGTCGTGGTGTAATTGTAGCAGAGGCTAAGATGCGCTCAGGTAGTCTCATTACCTGTGAGAGGGCAATGGAAGAAGGACGCGATGTTTTTGCTATTCCTGGTAGCATTTTAGATGGACTATCAGACGGTTGCCATCATTTGATTCAAGAAGGTGCAAAATTGGTCACAAGTGGGCAGGATGTTCTTGCGGAATTTGAATTTTAATACTCTTCGAAAATCTCTTCAAACCGCGTCAGCTTCACCTTGCCGTAGGTATGGTTACTGACTTCGTCAGTTTCATCTGCAACCTCAAAGCAGTGCTTTGAGCAACCTGCGGTTAGTTTCCTAGTTTGCTCTTTAATTTTCATTGAGTATAAGAAGAAAGTCCGCTTACTAGATAAACTTTTCTTCTATTATAGGAGCTAAGTCTTGACAGTTATGGCAAAATGGTTTACACTTTATAAAGTTTATTACTTTGAAAAGGTGTGATACTGTGGCTACGGCAACAAAAAAGAAAAAATCAACAGTTAAAAAAAATCTAGTCATCGTGGAGTCGCCTGCTAAGGCCAAGACGATTGAAAAATATCTCGGCAGAAACTACAAGGTTTTAGCCAGTGTCGGTCATATTCGGGATTTGAAGAAATCCAGTATGTCCGTCGATATTGAAAATAATTATGAACCGCAATATATTAATATCCGAGGAAAAGGTCCTCTTATCAATGACTTGAAAAAAGAAGCTAAAAAAGCTAATAAAGTCTTTCTGGCGAGTGACCCGGACCGTGAAGGAGAAGCGATTTCTTGGCATTTGGCCCATATTCTCAACTTGGATGAAAATGATGCCAACCGTGTGGTCTTCAATGAAATCACCAAGGATGCAGTCAAAAATGCTTTTAAAGAACCGCGCAAGATTGATATGGACTTGGTCGATGCCCAACAGGCTCGTCGTGTCCTAGATCGCTTGGTGGGGTACTCGATTTCGCCTATTTTATGGAAAAAGGTTAAGAAGGGCTTATCAGCAGGGCGCGTACAGTCTATTGCCCTTAAGTTAATCATTGATCGTGAGAATGAAATCAACGCCTTCCAGCCGGAGGAATACTGGACAATTGATGCTGTCTTTAAAAAGGGAACCAAGCAATTCCAGGCTGCTTTCTATGGAGTAGATGGCAAAAAGTTAAAACCGATTAGCAATGATGAGGTCAAGGAAGTCTTGTCTCGTCTGACTAGTAAAGACTTTTCCGTTGATCAGGTGGATAAGAAAGAGCGCAAACGCAATGCTCCTTTACCTTATACCACTTCATCCATGCAGATGGATGCTGCTAATAAAATCAATTTCCGTACTCGAAAGACCATGATGGTTGCCCAACAGCTTTATGAAGGGATTAATATTGGTTCTGGTGTGCAAGGTTTGATTACCTATATGCGTACCGATTCGACTCGTATCAGTCCAGTAGCGCAGAACGAAGCAGCAAGTTTCATTACGGACCGTTTTGGTAGCAAGTATTCTAAGCATGGTAGCAAGGTCAAAAATGCATCAGGAGCTCAGGATGCCCATGAGGCTATTCGCCCATCTAGTGTCTTTAATACACCTGAAAGCATTGCTAAGTATCTGGATAAGGATCAGCTCAAGCTTTATACCCTTATTTGGAATCGTTTTGTGGCTAGCCAGATGACAGCTGCAGTCTTTGATACCATGGCTGTTAAATTGTCTCAAAATGGGGTTCAATTTGCTGCTAATGGTAGTCAGGTTAAGTTTGATGGTTATCTTGCGATTTATAATGATTCCGACAAGAATAAAATGTTACCAGATATGGCTGTTGGAGATGTGGTCAAGCAGGTCAATAGCAAACCAGAGCAACATTTCACTCAACCGCCTGCCCGTTATTCTGAAGCGACCCTGATCAAGACCTTGGAGGAAAATGGGGTTGGACGTCCATCAACCTATGCACCAACCATTGAAACCATTCAGAAACGTTACTATGTTCGCCTTGCAGCCAAACGTTTTGAACCAACAGAGTTGGGAGAAATTGTTAACAAGCTCATCGTTGAATATTTCCCAGATATCGTAAACGTGACCTTTACAGCTGAAATGGAAGGCAAACTGGATGATGTCGAAGTTGGGAAAGAGCAGTGGCAACGTGTCATTGATGCCTTTTACAAACCATTCTCTAAAGAAGTTGCCAAGGCTGAAGAAGAAATGGAAAAAATCCAAATCAAGGATGAACCAGCTGGATTTGACTGTGAAGTGTGTGGCAGTCCAATGGTCATTAAACTTGGTCGTTTTGGTAAGTTCTACGCTTGTAGCAATTTCCCAGATTGCCGTCATACCCAAGCAATCGTGAAAGAAATCGGTGTTGAGTGTCCAAGTTGTCATCAGGGACAAATCATTGAACGTAAAACCAAGCGTAACCGCCTCTTCTATGGTTGCAATCGCTATCCAGACTGTGAATTTACTTCTTGGGACAAGCCTGTTGGTCGTGACTGTCCAAAATGTGGCAACTTCCTCATGGAGAAAAAAGTTCGTGGTGGTGGCAAGCAGGTTGTTTGTAGTAATGGCGACTACGAAGAAGAAAAGATTAAATAAGAGGAGAGTCCTGAAAGTGAATTTCAGGCTCTTTTTGGTTGGAACTTGACAAAATTCATCATTGTATGCGAAACTAGAAGAAGATTATTTTAACTAGGAGAAGTTATGCGTATTATTTATCTAATTATTGGTTTTTTATCACTGGCTTTGGCTATTGTCGGGGTTGTTTTGCCCTTGTTGCCGACAACGCCTTTCCTTTTGTTGTCTATCGCTTGTTTCTCTAGAAGTTCCAAGCGCTTCGAAGATTGGCTTTATCATACCAAGCTCTATCAAGCATATGTGGCTGATTTTCGCGAGACCAAGTCTATTGCGCGTGAACGAAAGAAAAAAATCATCGTATCTATCTACATTTTGATGGGAATTTCCATTTATTTTGCTCCTCTCTTACCTGTCAAAATTGGTCTAGGTGCTTTGACCATCTTTATCACCTATTATCTCTTTAAGGTTATTCCAGACAAAGAATAAAAAATAGTAACTATTTTCCTTGATATAAATAAAAGCATATTCACAATAATATGATATAATAAATTCAAAGTAATAATCAAGGAGAATCAAATGATTTACGAATTTTGTGCTGAAAATGTCACCTTGCTTGAAAAAGCGATGCAGGCTGGAGCTCGCCGAATCGAACTTTGTGATAATCTAGCAGTTGGTGGAACAACACCCAGCTATGGAGTAACTAAGGCAGCGGTTGAACTGGCAGCTAACTATGATACGACCATTATGACCATGATTCGTCCTCGTGGTGGCGATTTTGTCTATAATGAACTAGAAATTGCTATCATGCTAGAAGACATTCGTTTGACTGCTCAGGCTGGAAGTCAAGGGGTTGTTTTTGGAGCTTTAACTGCTGGTAAGAAGTTGGATAAGCCTAATCTTGAAAAGTTAATTGCTGCATCAAAAGGAATGGAAATTGTCTTCCACATGGCCTTTGATGAATTGAGCGATGAAAATCAACTGGAAGCTATTGACTGGCTTAGTCAAGCTGGAGTCACTCGTATCCTAACTCGTGCTGGTGTGTCTGGCGACTCCTTAGAAAAACGTTTTGCTCACTATCACAGAATTTTGGAGCACGCTAAAGATAAAATTGAAATTCTACCAGGTGGGGGGATTGACCTTGACAACCGTCAGACCTTTATCGACCAGCTGGGCGTGACACAATTGCACGGAACTAAGGTTGTCTTTTAAAAAATAGAAAGGAACTGCTAGCTTTGGGTAGCAGTTTTCACTTATGTTTGAAATTTTTAAATCCTATCAATTTAATCAAGAAAAGGCTAGTGCTTATGGTTTTGTAGAAAATGGGGGAGTCTGGACCTATAGTTGCCAGATTTTGCAAGGTGACTTTGTCATGACTGTATCCATCACTGCTGATAATGTGAGTTTTCAAGTCCTTGACCAGGAAACCGGTGACCTCTATCCACAAGTCCATATGGAAAGTTTTAAAGGAAGTTTTGTTGCAAGTGTCCGTGAGGCTTGTCTGGAGATTCTCTACCAGATTCGGAAGGCTTGTTTTGATGTACAGGATTTTATCTGTCCTCAGACTAAACGAATCATGACTCAAGTTCAGGAAAAGTATGGCAATCAGTTGGAGTATTTGTGGGAGAAGTCGCCTGATACAGCAGTGTTAAGACACGAAGGCAATAAAAAGTGGTATGCCGTCTTGATGAAAATCTCTTGGGATAAGTTGGAAAAGGGCAGAGAAGGACAGGTAGAAGCAGTCAACCTCAAACATGACCAAGTAGCTGACTTACTTTCAAAAAAGGGCATTTATCCAGCCTTTCATATGAACAAACGCTACTGGATTAGTGTGGCGCTTGATGATACTTTATCAGATGAAGAAGTGCTAGAATTGATAGAAAAAAGTTGGAACTTAACCACTAAAAAATGAAACATTTCAAGATTTTTCAAGAACTTTCAATTAGCAAAATATTCTCTACTGAAGAAATTTTCAGAAAATATTGGATTTTTTCTTGACAAGTACTTTTGCCTATGCTAAAATACTAAACAAGATATCAAACGAAGGAGAAAGTCAAACATGAAAACAGCTAAGTTTAATCAATTTGCTTTGTTGTTGAGGTACTCGGGCTAGTGCAAAAAGCATTAGTCCTGTTTGGCTTACCAAGCGGGAGTGAATCAACATCTCGCTTGGGTTTCTGAGCGAGATGTTTTTTTAAAACCACATTTGGAAAAGGGGAAATCTTATGAGAACAGTTGAATTTCTAGATACCAGCCTTCGGGATGGAGAACAGACACCGGGTGTTAATTTTTCAATCAAGGAAAAAATTGCTATTGCAAGACAGCTTGAGAAATGGGGCATTTCAGCCATCGAAGCTGGTTTTCCGGCGGCTAGTCCAGACTCATTTACAGCAGTGCAGGAAATCGCCAAGGTCTTGAAGAAAACAGCGGTAACTGGTCTGGCTCGCTCTGTCAAGTCTGATATTGATGCTTGCTATGAAGCTCTCAAGGACGCCAAGTATCCACAGGTTCACGTCTTTATCGCTACCAGTCCGATTCATCGTAAGTATAAACTCAATAAGAGCAAGGAAGAGATTTTAGAAGCTATTAAGGAGCATGTTTCTTATGCCCGTTCTAAGTTTGAAGTGGTCGAATTCTCTCCTGAAGATGCGACCAGAACGGAGTTGGATTTCCTCCTGCAAGTTGTTCAAACAGCGGTCGATGCAGGGGCGACTTACATCAATATCCCTGATACGGTTGGATTTACCACTCCAGAGGAATACGGAGCTATCTTCAAATACTTGATTGAGAATGTCAAGACGGAACGTCAGATTATCTATTCACCTCACTGTCATGATGACCTTGGAATGGCAGTGGCAAATAGCCTTGCTGCTGTCAAGAATGGGGCAGGACGAGTCGAAGGAACAATCAATGGTATCGGGGAGCGAGCTGGTAATGCTGCTTTGGAAGAAATTGCAGTGGCCCTCAATATTCGTCAAGATTACTATCAAGCAGAAACTAGTATTGTTTTAAATGAAACCATCAATACGTCAGAAATGGTTTCTCGCTTCTCAGGTATTCCAGTTCCTAAAAACAAGGCTGTGGTTGGTGGCAATGCCTTTTCTCACGAATCTGGTATTCATCAAGACGGAGTCCTTAAAAATCCTCTTACCTATGAAATCATCACTCCTGAATTGGTCGGTGTCAAGAGTAATAGCCTCCCACTTGGAAAATTGTCTGGTCGCCATGCCTTTGTCGAGAAATTAAGAGAACTAGCCCTAGATTTTACAGAAGAGGATATCAAACCACTCTTCGCTAAGTTCAAGGCACTGGCCGACAAGAAACAAGAAATCACAGATGCAGATATTCGTGCTCTGGTAGCTGGAACTATGGTTGAAAATCCAGAAGGCTTCCACTTTGATGATTTACAACTGCAAACCCATGCGGATAATGATATCGAAGCGCTCGTTAGCCTAGCTAATATGGATGGTGAGAAGGTCGAATTTAATGCGACAGGGCAAGGTTCCGTTGAAGCAATCTTTAACGCTATCGATAAGTTCTTTAACCAATCCGTCCGCTTGGTGTCTTACACTATTGACGCGGTGACAGATGGAATTGATGCCCAAGCTCGGGTCTTGGTAACTGTTGAAAATAGAGATACAGAAACCATCTTTAATGCAGCAGGGCTTGATTTCGATGTGTTGAATGCTTCGGCTATTGCCTACATCAATGCCAATACCTTTGTTCAAAAAGAGAATGCAGGTGAGATGGGACGTAGCGTTTCCTATCGCGATATGCCTAGTGTGTAAAGGAGAGAATGCTATGACAAAAAAAATAGTAGCTCTAGCAGGGGACGGAATTGGCCCAGAAATCATGGAGGCCGGTTTAGATGTTCTGGAAGCTCTAGCTGAAAAAACAGGTTTTGACTATGAGATTGATAGACGACCCTTTGGCGGTGCAGGTATTGATGCTGAAGGTCATCCCTTACCTGATGAAACCCTCAAGGCAAGTAGGGAAGCAGATGCTATTCTCCTAGCGGCTATCGGTAGTCCTCAGTATGATGGAGCAGCGGTTCGGCCTGAACAAGGCTTGCTGGCTCTCCGTAAGGAACTCAATCTCTACGCTAATATTCGCCCTGTAAAAATCTTTGACAGTCTCAAGCATTTGTCACCACTCAAACCGGAACGAATTGCTGGTGTAGACTTTGTCGTGGTGCGTGAGTTGACAGGCGGGATTTACTTTGGAGATCATATCCTTAAAGAGCGCAAAGCGCGTGATATCAACGACTATAGCTATGAGGAAGTGGAGCTGATTATTCGCAAAGCCTTTGAAATCGCAAGAAGTCGGAGAAAAATCGTTACTAGTATCGATAAGCAAAATGTTCTAGCGACCTCAAAACTCTGGCGGAAAGTAGCTGAGGAAGTCGCGCAGGATTTCCCAGATGTAACCTTGGAGCACCAGCTAGTCGACTCAGCTGCCATGCTTATGATTACCAATCCTGCTAAGTTTGATGTCATCGTGACGGAGAATCTTTTCGGAGATATTCTATCTGATGAATCAAGCGTTCTATCTGGAACACTTGGAGTTATGCCATCAGCCAGTCATTCTGAAAATGGACCAAGTCTCTATGAACCTATTCACGGTTCAGCACCTGATATTGCTGGTCAAGGAATTGCCAATCCTATTTCCATGATTTTGTCAGTTGCCATGATGTTGGGAGATAGCTTTGGTTGTTATGAGGATGCAGAGCGTATCGAGCGTGCTGTTGAGGCAAGTTTGGCAGCTGGTGTTTTAACAAGAGATATAGGTGGACAGGCTTCGACCAAGGAAATGACAGAAGCTATTATTGCAAGGTTATGAAGTTAGACGAAAAAATTACTCTAGTCCTTTTGATTTGGAATGTCATGGTTTTCGTGATTTATGGCGTTGACAAATCCAAGGCAAGGAGAAGAGCTTGGCGCATCCCTGAGAAAATCTTACTTATTTTAGCATTTACTTGTGGTGGTTTTGGTGCCTGGTTAGCAGGAATCATTTTTCACCACAAGACTAGAAAATGGTACTTTAAAACAGTTTGGTTTCTTGGGATGGTGACTACACTAGTAGCCTTATATGTTATTTGGAGGTAATGGATGGCAGGAAAATCGATTTTTGATAAATTATGGGACCGCCATGTCATCACAGGTGAAGAGGGGCAGCCCCAACTCATGTATGTGGACCAGCACTATATTCACGAAGTGACCAGTCCACAGGCTTTTCAAGGATTGCGAGACGCAGGTCGCAGATTGAGACGACCAGATTTGACATTTGGAACCTTTGACCACAATGTCCCGACGGTCAATATCTACGATATTCGAGATGTCATTTCCAAGGCTCAAATTGATAAGCTGGCTGAAAATGTTGAGGAGTTTGGGATTGAACATGCGGCCCATGGTTCTGAAAAACAAGGAATTGTTCACATGGTTGGTCCAGAAACAGGACGGACCCAACCGGGGAAATTCATTGTCTGTGGAGACAGCCATACGGCAACTCACGGAGCTTTCGGAGCGATCGCCTTTGGAATTGGGACTAGTGAGGTTGAGCATGTCTTCGCTACCCAGACCCTCTGGCAGGTCAAACCCAAGAAAATGCTGGTAGAATTCACTGGAGTTCCTCAAAAAGGAGTTTATTCCAAGGATTTCATTTTAGCCCTGATTGCCAAGTACGGCGTTGCTTGCGGCGTTGGATATGTGGTGGAATATCGGGGACAAGCGATTGATGCACTGAGCATGGAAGAGCGAATGACCATCTGCAATATGTCCATCGAGTTTGGTTCTAAGATGGGAATCATGAATCCGGACCAAACCACCTATGATTATCTCAAGGGACGAGAATGTGTTCCAGAGGACTTTGAAGAGGCTGTGGCGGATTGGAAAACAATTGTCAGTGATGATGATGCCGTTTATGATAAGGTTATCCAGATGGATGTCTCAGACTTGGCTCCCATGGTGACCTGGGGAACCAATCCTGCTATGGGAGTTGACTTTGACAGTAGCTTCCCAGAAATTAAGGATATGAATGATGAACGAGCCTACAATTATATGGATTTGGAACCAGGTCAAAAGCCAGCAGATATTGAACTAGGTTATATCTTTATCGGCTCTTGTACAAATGCTCGTCTCAGCGACTTGCAACTGGCTGCGCGATTTGTTAAAGGGAAGAAGATTGCTCCTAACTTAACGGCTATCGTAGTCCCAGGTTCTCGTCCTGTCAAACGAGCTGCTGAGAAGTTGGGCTTGGACAAGGTCTTTCTAGATGCTGGTTTTGAGTGGAGAGACCCAGGTTGCTCTATGTGCCTAGGGATGAATCCTGACAAGGTTCCAGATGGCGTTCACTGCGCCTCAACCAGCAATCGCAACTTTGAAGACAGACAGGGATTTGGTGCTAAGACCCACCTCTGCAGTCCAGCCATGGCAGCTGCAGCAGCTATCGCAGGGCGCTTCGTAGATGTTCGGCAAATGCCAGAAGCCCAGTAAGGAGAGGATATGGAGAAATTTACAGTTTATACGGGAACGACCGTTCCTCTCATGAATGATAACATCGACACTGACCAAATCCTACCCAAGCAGTTTCTCAAGTTGATTGATAAAAAAGGCTTTGGTAAATACCTCATGTATGCTTGGAGATATTTGGACGATAAGTATACTGAGGATCCAGACTTTGTCTTTAACCGACCTGAATATCGTAAAGCCAGTATTCTTATCTCAGGGGATAACTTTGGGGCAGGTTCTTCGAGGGAACATGCAGCTTGGGCCTTAGCAGACTATGGTTTTAAGGTCGTGATTGCGGGGTCTTTCGGTGATATTCATTACAATAATGAACTCAATAATGGCATGTTGCCCATTGTTCAGCCCAGAGAGGTTCGAGAGAAACTAGCCCAGCTAAAACCAACCGATCAGGTAACTGTGGATTTGGAACAACAAAAAATCATCTCACCAGTTGGAGAATTCACTTTTAAAATCGATAGTGAGTGGAAACACAAACTCTTAAATGGTTTGGATGATATCGGTATTACCTTGCAGTATGAAGATTTGATTGCTGCTTATGAAAAACAACGACCAGCCTACTGGCAGGATTAGAAAAAAATAGAAAAGGAAATAAAACTATGACAAAACACATTCAATGGAACGGAACACTTTCACAAGAAGGCTATGACATTTTAAAAGGTGAGGGAGGGTGCATTGTTTGCCCTACAAAAGTCGGTTATATCATCATGACTAGCGATAAGTCAGGACTTGAACGCAAGTTTGAAGCCAAAGAGCGTAACCGTAACAAACCAGGTGTTGTTCTCTGTGGTAGCATGGATGAGCTTCGCGCTTTAGCACAACTCAACCCAGAAATTGAAGCCTTCTACCAAAAACATTGGGACGAAGATATTCTTCTTGGTTGTATCCTTCCTTGGAAACCAGAAGCCTTTGAAAAACTGAAGGCATACGGTGATGGTCGTGAAGAACTGATGACTGACGTGCGTGGAACGAGCTGTTTTGTTATCAAATTCGGGAAAGCTGGTGAACAATTAGCTGCCAAACTTTGGGAAGAAGGCAAGATGGTTTACGCTTCATCTGCAAACCCATCTGGAAAAGGAAACCGTGGTAAGGTAGAAGGTATCGGAGAACGCATCGAAGGAGCAGTTGACCTTGTTATCGAGGCAGACGACTATGTGGCATCTATCCAGCCTGACAAAACGATTGAAACACGCTATGAGCAAGGTGTGATGGTCTCTATGGTCGATAAAGACGGCAAACTCATCCCGGAACAAGGAGGAGCACGTTCAACTTCACCAGCTCCAGTTGTGATTCGCAAAGGGCTTGACATTGATAAGATTATGATGCACCTGTCAGACACCTTTAACTCATGGGACTACCGTCAGGGAGAGTATTATTAAGATAAAAAAGAAGTCTAGTGTTAAGAGGGAATACCCTACTCTACATTAGGCTTTTTCTTTAGAAATTCTTTTATTTTTTTTATAGATATGATATGCTATAGATGAACTATATATTAATAGAACTTGCTTATAAAAGTAAATTAAAGGAGTATTCAAATGAACAGTGAACAAAATAACTATTTTTTTGTTGGTACAAAATTTGGTGATGATGATTATCTTGAATATTTTAGGAAAGAAGGAAAGTGGGAATTAGGATGGCATAACAACGAGGAAAATAAACAGTATCAAAAAATGTTAAAGTTGTTTAATAAAATTAAACCAGGTGACGTTTTATTCGCTAAAACCACATATGTCAAAAAGAAGAATTTACCTTTTGTAAAGAAAGATGATTTAAAGGTTTCTGTGATGAACATTCGTGGAATGGCGACTGTTAAAGAGGTTTTAGACGATGGGCATACCATTATTGTTGATTGGAAAAAAGAGTATATAGAGAGGGAGTGGTTTTTCTTTACGGGGCAAGAAACAATATGGTTTCCATCAGATATTAAGTACCGAACTAAAGAGACTGATCAGTTAATAAAATTTGCTGCAAGTGATGAAATCATAATTCAAGACTATGACTATTTTTTGAATCATCCTAATTGGAAAAAGTATAAAAAATTAGAAAGTGAAACTATGTTAAGGAATGATTTTTTATTTAATTATAGTGGTATATTAAAAAAATCCAAAAACCTCATCCTCCGTGGTGCACCTGGTACAGGAAAAACTTATCTTGCTAAAGAAATTGCTATGGAGTTAACGGGTGGCAACGAAGAGCAAATCGGATTTGTACAATTTCACCCATCCTATGATTATACGGATTTTGTGGAGGGTTTAAGACCAGTATCAAATGGGGATGGAGCTATTGAGTTTAAATTACAAGATGGTATTTTTAAGCAATTTTGTCAGAGAGCGAAAGAAGCTCAGAAAACTGGAGGCCAAGATAATTTTGAGGAAGCGTGGGATCTTTATCTTGAATATGTAAATAGCAGAGATGAAAAAGAATATTTGACAGAATTTTCCTATCTCACAGTAAATAGTAGAAATAATTTTAATATCAATTATGAAACTAAGTCCCAAGGAACTTGCTTAACAAAATCTTATGTTTATGAACTCTATAAAGATGAAAAATATCTGAAACAGCCCTATTATCGTAACCAAGGAAAAAAAGTCCTTGAAATTTTAAAGAAAAGATTTGGTTTGAAAGACTATATCTCTCCAACAGAGATCAACACAGACAAGAATTTTGTCTTCATCATCGATGAAATCAATCGTGGTGAGATTTCTAAGATTTTTGGTGAACTCTTTTTCTCTATTGACCCTGGCTATCGTGGTGAAAAGGGATGTGTTTCTACTCAGTATGCTAATTTACATGAGACTGATGAGAAATTTTATATCCCTGAGAATGTCTACATCATCGGAACTATGAATGATATTGACCGTTCAGTAGATACCTTTGATTTTGCTATGCGTCGTCGTTTCCGTTTTGTTGAAGTTACTGCTGAAAGCCAGTTATACATTCTAGATAACGAACTAGATGGACATGAGGAAGAAGCGAAAAAACGTTTAAGAAACTTGAACGCTGCTATTGAAAACGTTCAGGAGTTAAACAGTCATTATCATATCGGACCAAGTTATTTCCGTAATTTAAAAGAGTTGGATTATGATTATGAATTACTTTGGTCTGATTACCTCAAACCGCTTTTGGAAGATTACTTACGAGGTTCTTATGAAGAGGCTGAAACTTTGGGTACATTGAAAAAAGCATTTGATCTGACAAAGAATGAGCAAAAAAATCAGGCAGTAGCTGATGACCATGAAGGCGATGAAGACGATGATGCGGATAACTGATAATCAGCATAGAATTGCTAAGGAAGACTTTGTCGCAGAATATCCCAAACTAAGTCAAGCACTTCTTGATAGAACACTGGATAACCTTTCTAAAGAGGACAATATCTTTATTTTTCCAAATGATTTGAAGAATTCTCCTGACTTAGAGAAAGACCAAAAAATCTTTGAAACAGTTAATCAGGAAATCAAGACTGGAAATGTGATTGGTTTTCTGGGGTGTGGTCAGGAAAGATTAACGATTTCCTCTCGCTTTTCTGATGAGAGTAATGACCATTTTTTGCATTATCTCTTACACAAGGTTCTTCATATCAATCTCACTAGTTTAGATGTTGCTTTGTCTCGTGAAGAGAGGCTTTATCAACTTTTGATGTATCTCTTCCCCAAGTATCTACAAGCTGCTATTCGAAAAGGTCTTTATAAGGAATACCATCGATTTTCTCATAATGACAGTCATGTTAAGGGAGTGATTGATGTAAGAAACCATCTCAAGAAAAACCTTCCTTTCACGGGAAATATTGCCTACACAACGAGAGAGTTCACCTATGATAATCCTCTCATGCAGTTGGTCCGTCACACTATTGAATACATTAAGAACCAGAAAAGCATTGGGCAAGGGGTTCTTGATAATCTCTTGACTAGTCGTGAAAATGTAGCAGAAATCGTGCGGGTAACTCCTTCTTATAAACTAGCTGATCGTGCTAAGATTATTCGGAGAAATCAATCTAAACCTATACGTCATGCATACTTTCACGAGTACAGAAAGTTACAAGAACTTTGTCTGATGATTCTAAACCAAGAAAAGCACGGTTTAGGGTATCAAGATCAAAAAATCCATGGTATTCTTTTTGATGTTGCCTGGCTTTGGGAAGAGTATGTCCATACCTTATTGCCAAAAGATTTCATCCATCCACGAAATAAAGAAAAACTAGGTGGTATTTCAGTATTTTCTAGTCAAGAAAGAAAAGTATATCCAGATTTTTATCAAGAAGAGCTTAAAATAGTATTAGATGCTAAGTATAAAAAACTGGAATTGACTGAAAAAGGAATCAACCGTGAGGACTTATTCCAGCTGATTTCCTATTCTTATATTTTAAAAGCTGAGAAGGCTGGTCTTGTTTTTCCGAGCAAGGACAAGATTGTTGATAATGAGATAGGAAAGCTAGCAGGTTATGGAGCTTTGTTGAAGAAATGGTCTATCCAAATTCCTCAGAAGTCTTCATATTATAGTGAATTTTGTGAAATGATGGAAAACTCAGAAGAAATTTTTAAAAGGAATATTGCTAACGAAGTGGGGAGAAAATAATCTCTCCTCTTTCTTTTGTTTTTTTATATACAAAAAATCCGAACAATATATTTTAATTTATAAAATTATTTGACAAAAACTGTACTTTAGTTTATAATGAATTAAGGAAACGTCGGAAAAGGCGTAGTGATGCGAGAGCATAGGTAGGTCATTACAAAAGAAACGAGACATCGATATGTTAAATGAATTTCCAATTTTTGATTACGAAGATATTCAATTGATTCCAAATAAATGTGTGATTAAAAGCCGTGCAGAAGCGGATACAAGTGTCACTCTAGGTAATCACACCTTCAAACTACCTGTTGTGCCAGCTAATATGCAGACAATTTTGGATGAAAAGGTAGCTGAGCAACTGGCTAAAGGTGGTTACTTCTACATTATGCACCGTTTTGATGAGGCAGGACGCATTCCTTTTATTAAGCGTATGCATGAGCAAGGGCTTATTGCTTCTATCTCTGTTGGTGTTAAGGATTATGAGTATGATTTTGTGAGCCAGCTCAAGGCTGATGCTCCTGAGTACATCACGATTGACATTGCCCACGGTCATGCGGATAGCGTGATTTCTATGATTCAACACATCAAAAAAGAATTGCCAGATACCTTTGTCATTGCTGGAAATGTGGGAACACCAGAAGCTGTGCGTGAATTGGAAAATGCTGGTGCGGATGCTACTAAGGTCGGAATCGGTCCAGGTAAGGTTTGTATCACCAAGGTCAAGACAGGTTTTGGTACAGGTGGTTGGCAGTTGGCTGCTCTACGTTGGTGTGCCAAGGCTGCACGTAAACCGATTATTGCTGATGGAGGAATTCGTACTCACGGTGATATTGCTAAGTCTATTCGTTTCGGTGCTAGCATGGTCATGATTGGTTCCCTCTTTGCAGGACACATCGAAAGTCCAGGGAAAACGATTGAAGTTGATGGTGAACAGTTCAAAGAGTACTATGGTTCAGCTTCACAATATCAAAAAGGTGCTTACAAAAATGTGGAAGGCAAACGTATCTTGCTTCCTGCTAAAGGGCACTTGCAAGATACTTTAACTGAGATGGAACAAGACCTTCAAAGTGCTATTTCGTATGCGGGTGGACGTCAGGTTGCTGACCTTAAACATGTTGATTATGTGATCGTGAAAAACTCTATCTGGAATGGGGATGCTTCCCACTAAGACGGGCTATCTCACTAGAAAAAACTTGTTATTAGAGCAAATTTCTGTTATAATAAAACAAGTTTCCACCCTTAGTGTAATGGATATCACGTAAGATTCCGGTTCTTGAGATGGGGGTTCGATTCCCTCAGGGTGGATGTAAACATCCTAAAAAGCCTTTAATAGGGCTTTTTTCTGGCTCTGTGTCAACTGTAGTGGGTTGAAGAAAAGTTAAGATCGAGAAAGGACACATTTCGTCCTTTCTTTTTTGATGTTCAGAGCAATAAAAATCCGTTTTTTGAAGTTTTCAAAGTTTCGAAATCCAAAGGCATTGCGCTTGATGAGTTTAATGAGATTATTAGTCGCTTCTAATTTGGCATTAGAATAAGGTAGTTGAAGGGCGTTGACAATCTTTTCTTTATCCTTGAGGAAGGTTTTAAAGACAGTCTGAAAAAGAGGATGAACCTGTTTAAGATTGTCCTCAATGAGTCCGAAAAATTTGTCTGGCTCCTTGTTCTGAAAGTGAAAAAGCAAGAGCTGATAGAGATGATAGTGGTGTCTCAAGTCTTCTGAATAGCTCAAAAGCTTGTCTAGAATCTCTTTATTTGTTAAGTTCATGCGAAAAGTAGGGCGATAAAACCGTTTATCGCTGAGTTTACGACTATCTTGTTGAATAAGCTTCCAGTAGCGCTTGATAGCCCTGTATTCATGGGATTTTCGCTCAAACTGATTCATGATTTGAACACGGACACGACTCATAGCGCGGCTGAGATGTTGGACAATGTGAAAGCGGTCGAGAACGATTTTAGCGTTAGGAAAAAGTTTTCTGGCAATATCGTAGTAGGGGCTAAACATATCCATAGTAATGATTTTCACCTGACAACGAACGACTCTATCGTAGCGCAGAAAGTGATTTCGGATGATAGGCTGTGTTCTGCCTTCAAGAACAGTGATGATGTTGAGATTATCAAAATCTTGTGCAATGAAACTCATCTTTCCCTTGGTAAAGGCATACTCGTCCCAGGACATAATCTCAGGAAGACGAGAAAAATCAGTCTTAAAACGGAAGTCACTAAGCTTGCGAATGACAGTTGAAGTTGAAATAGCCAGTTGATGAGCGATATCGGTCATAGAAGTTTTTTCAATCAACTTTTGCGCAATCTTTTGGTTGATGATACGAGGAATTTGGTGATTTTTCTTGACGAGGGAGGTCTCGGAGACCGCTATTTTCGAGCACTTATAGCAGTTAAAACGGCGTTTTTTAAGGAGAATTCTAGTAGGCATACCAGTTGTTTCGAGGTAAGGGATCTTAGACGGTTTTTGAAAGTCATATTTCTTCATTTGACTTCCACACTCAGGGCAAGATGGGGCGTCGTAGTCCAGTTTGGCGATGATTTCCCTGAGTGTATCCTTATTGATGATGTCCATAAATTGGATATTGGGGTCTTTAATGTCGAGTAGTTTTGTGATAAAATGTAATTGTTCCATATGATTCTTTCTAATGAGTTGTTTTGTTGCTTTTCATTATAGGTCATATGGGACTTTTTTTCTACAACAAAATAGGCTCCATAATATCCATAGGGGATTTACCCACTACAAATATTATAGAGCCTTTTTTCTTTACACAGCCCTAAATTGGCCCTTAAAACTGAAAATCTCTTTTTAAAGAATTCCCAAATGCTCTCCAGTCCCGTTTTAAAGTGACTCAGGGGGCTTTTTTTGATATAATAAAAAGGACTGTTATCAGTTAGAAAGAGGTTGGTATGAAAGAATTACAAACTGTACTAAAGAACCATTTTGCAATCGAATTTGCAGACAAAAACTTACTGGAAACTGCCTTTACTCATACGAGTTATGCCAATGAGCACCGCCTCTTAAAAATTTCACACAATGAGCGCTTGGAATTTTTAGGAGACGCTGTTCTACAGTTATTGATTTCAGAATATCTGTATAAAAAATATCCTAAAAAGCCTGAAGGCGACTTGTCCAAACTTCGTGCTATGATTGTCCGCGAGGAGAGTTTGGCTGGCTTTGCGCGTGATTGCCAGTTTGACCAGTTTATCAAGCTGGGTAAGGGGGAAGAAAAATCTGGTGGTCGAAATCGTGACACCATTCTTGGCGATGCCTTTGAAGCCTTCCTCGGTGCCCTCCTATTGGACAAGGATGTGGCCAAGGTCAAGGAATTTATCTACCAAGTCATGATTCCTAAGGTTGAAGCAGGCGAATTTGAGATGATTACAGACTACAAAACCCATCTCCAAGAGTTACTTCAGGTCAATGGGGATGTGGCTATCCGTTATCAGGTGATTTCTGAAACGGGTCCTGCTCACGATAAGGTATTTGATGTAGAAGTTCTAGTTGAAGGTAAGAGCATTGGTCAAGGTCAAGGTCGTTCTAAGAAATTAGCAGAGCAGGAAGCTGCCAAAAATGCCGTTGAGAAAGGGCTGGATTCATGTATTTAAAGGAAATCGAAATTCAGGGATTCAAGTCTTTTGCTGACAAGACTAAGGTTGTCTTTGACCAAGGTGTGACGGCAGTTGTTGGACCCAATGGATCTGGAAAGTCCAATATTACAGAAAGTCTTCGTTGGGCCTTGGGGGAGTCTAGTGTCAAGAGTCTCCGTGGCGGCAAGATGCCTGATGTCATTTTTGCTGGAACTGAAAGTCGCAAACCGCTCAATTATGCTTCTGTAGTTGTAACTCTGGATAATCATGACGGATTTATCAAGGATGCAGGTCAAGAAATCAGAGTAGAACGCCATATCTATCGTAGTGGGGATAGTGAATACAAAATTGACGGCAAGAAAGTCCGTCTACGTGATATTCATGATCTTTTCTTGGACACAGGTTTGGGACGAGATTCTTTCTCCATCATTTCCCAAGGCAAGGTTGAGGAGATTTTTAACTCCAAACCTGAGGAACGTCGTGCTATTTTCGAAGAAGCTGCAGGAGTTTTGAAATACAAGACTCGCAGAAAAGAAACTGAGAGCAAGCTGCAGCAAACTCAAGATAATCTAGACCGCTTAGAGGACATTATCTACGAGTTGGACAATCAAATCAAGCCCCTTGCAAAACAAGCCGAGAATGCCCGTAAGTTTCTAGACTTGGAAGGTCAACGTAAGGCTATTTATTTAGACGTGCTGGTTGCTCAAATCAAGGATAATAAGGATGAACTAGAGTCGACAGAAGAAGAGTTGGCTCAGGTTCAGGAACTATTGACGAACTATTACCAAAAGCGAGAAAAATTAGAAGAAGAAAATCAAACTCTTAAAAAGCAACGCCAAGATTTACAGACTGAAATGGCCAAAGACCAAGGCAGTTTGATGGACTTGACCAGTTTGATTAGTGAGTTAGAGAGAAAATTAGCCCTATCAAAACTGGAGTCCGAGCAAGTAGCCCTGAATCAACAGGAAGCACAAGCCCGTTTGGCTACTTTAGAGGATAAGCGAAATTCACTCAGCAAAGAAAAATCTGATAAGGAAAGCTCTTTAGCTCTGTTAGAGGAAAATCTAGTCCAAAATAATCAAAAACTGAATCGATTAGAGGCTGAATTACTAGCTTTTTCAGATGATCCCGATCAGATGATTGAGCTCTTGCGTGAACGCTTTGTAGCCCTTTTACAAGAAGAAGCGGATGTTTCAAACCAGTTGACCCGTATCGAAAACGAGTTGGAAAATAGTCGTCAGCTTTCTCAAAAACAAGCAGATCAATTAGAAAAGCTGAAAGAACAGTTGGCTACAGCTAAAGAGAAGGCTAGTCGGCAAAAAGAAGAGCTTGAAACTGCCAAGGAACAGGTTCAGAAATTATTGGCCGACTATCAAATCTGTGCCAAGGAGCAAGAGGAGCAGAAAACTTCCTATCAAACTCAACAAAGTCAACTCTTTGACCGTCTGGATAGTCTCAAAAACAAGCAGGCTAGAGCCCAAAGTTTGGAAAACATCCTGAGAAATCATAGTAACTTTTATGCAGGTGTTAAGAGTGTTCTCCAAGAAAAAGACCGCCTTGGTGGGATTATTGGAGCAGTTAGTGAGCACCTGACCTTTGATGTGCATTATCAAACTGCTCTAGAGATTGCGCTTGGAGCCAGCAGTCAGCATATCATCGTAGAAGATGAAAACGCGGCAACCAAGGCGATTGATTTCCTTAAACGAAACAGAGCTGGTCGTGCAACCTTCCTTCCGTTGACAACAATCAAGGCGCGTACGATTTCTAGTCAGAACCAAGATGCTATTGCTGCAAGTCCAGGATTTCTGGGTATGGCTGATGAGCTGGTGACATTCAATAATAGGTTGGAAGCTATTTTCAAGAACTTGCTAGCTACGACGGCTATCTTTGATACCGTAGAACATGCGCGTGCGGCAGCTCGTCAAGTTCGTTATCAGGTTCGTATGGTAACCCTTGATGGGACAGAGTTACGTACAGGTGGTTCCTATGCAGGTGGAGCTAATCGCCAGAATAATAGCATTTTCATCAAGCCAGAATTGGAGCAATTACAAAAAGAAATTGCTGAAGAAGAAGCAAGTCTTCGTTCAGAAGAAGCATCTTTGAAGACCTTGCAAGACCAGATGGCTTCATTGACAGAAAGATTAGAAGCCATCAAATCTCAAGGTGAGCAGGCTCGTATTAAGGAGCAGGGCTTGTCCCTTGCTTATCAGCAGACCAGTCAGCAAGTTGAAGAACTGGAAACTCTTTGGAAACTTCAAGAAGAAGAATTAAATCGTCTTTCTGAGGGAGATTGGCAAACGGATAAGGAAAAATGCCAAGAGCGCCTTACTACTATCGCCAGTGACAAGCAAAATCTGGAAGCTGAGATTGAAGAGATTAAGTCTAACAAAAATGCCATCCAAGAACGCTATCAAAACTTGCAGGAAGAGGTATCGCAAGCTCGCTTACTTAAGACAGAACTGCAAGGGCAAAAACGTTATGAAGTGGCTGATATTGAGCGTTTAGGCAAGGAATTGGATAATTTAGATATCGAACAAGAGGAAATCCAGCGTATGCTCCAAGAAAAAGTTGACAATCTTGAGAAAGTTGATACGGATTTGCTCAGTCAGCAGGCCGAAGAAGCCAAATCTCAGAAAACAAATCTCCAACAAGATTTGATTCGCAAGCAGTTTGAATTGGATGATATAGAAGGTCAGCTGGATGATATTGCCAGTCATTTGGACCAGGCTCGCCAGCAGAATGAAGAGTGGATTCGCAAGCAAACTCGTGCTGAAGCCAAGAAAGAAAAGGTCAGCGAGCGCTTGCGCCATCTACAAAGTCAATTAACAGACCAGTACCAGATTAGCTATACTGAAGCTCTTGAAAAGGCGCATGAGTTGGAAAATCTCAATCTGGCAGAGCAAGAGGTTAAGGATTTAGAGAAGGCTATTCGCTCGCTGGGCCCTGTCAACTTGGATGCTATTGAACAGTATGAAGAAGTACACAGCCGTCTGGATTTCCTAAATAGCCAGCGAGATGATATTTTATCAGCGAAAAATTTGCTCCTTGAAACCATTACAGAAATGAATGATGAGGTTAAGGAACGCTTTAAATCAACCTTTGAGGCTATTCGTGAGTCCTTTAAAGTGACCTTCAAGCAGATGTTTGGCGGAGGTCAGGCTGACCTGATCTTGACTGAGGGAGACCTGCTGACAGCTGGGGTTGAGATTTCTGTCCAACCACCGGGTAAGAAAATCCAGTCTCTCAACCTCATGAGTGGTGGGGAAAAAGCCCTATCGGCTCTTGCTTTGCTTTTCTCTATCATTCGAGTTAAGACTATTCCGTTTGTTATCTTGGATGAGGTAGAGGCTGCGCTGGACGAAGCCAATGTCAAACGCTTTGGAGATTACCTAAACCGCTTTGATAAGGACAGTCAATTTATCGTCGTAACCCACCGTAAGGGAACCATGGCAGCGGCCGATTCTATCTATGGAGTGACCATGCAAGAATCAGGTGTCTCAAAAATTGTTTCGGTGAAGTTAAAAGATTTGGAAGAAACAGTAGACTAGTTACCAAACGATAGCATCTCTTAAGAGGTGCTATTTTTTAAAACTAACATCTTGAATGATTTTTAGGCTCTTTGTCAACTGTAGTAGGTTGAAGAAAAGCTAAGATCTAGAAAGGACAAATTTCGTCCTTTCTTTTTTGATATTTAGAGCGATGAAAATCCGTTTTTTGAAGTTTTCAAAGTTCCGAAATCCAAAGGCATTGCGCTTGATAAGTTTGATGAGATTATTGGTGGCTTCCAGTTTGGCGTTGGAATAGGGTAGTTGAAGGGCGTTGACAATTTTCTCTTTGTCCTTTAGAAAGGTTTTAAAAACAGTATGAAAAAGAGGATGAACCTGCTTTATATTGTCCTCAATGAGTCCGAAAAATTTGTCAGGCTTCTTGTCCTGAAAGTGAAACAGCAAGAGTTGATAGAGATGGTAGTGGTGTTTCAAGTCTTCTGAATAGCTCAAAAGCTTGTCTAGAATTTCTTTATTCGTCAAGTGCATGCGAAAAGTAGGGCGATAGAAACGTTTATAGCTGAGTTTTCGACTATCTTGTTGGATGAGTTTCCAGTAGCGTTTGATAGCCTTGTATTCATGGGATTTTCGTTCAAACTGATTTATGATTTGGACGCGCACACGACTCATAGCACGGCTTAGATGTTGTACAATATGGAAACGATCTAGAACGATTTTAGCACACGGAAAAAGTTTTCTAGCCAAGTCATAGTAGGGACTAAACATATCCATAGTAATGATTTTCACTCGACATCGGACTGCCCTATCATATTTAAGAAAGTGATTTCGGATAATAGCTTGTGTTCTACCTTCAAGAACAGCGGTGATATTGAGCTTTTCAAAATCTTGTGCAATGAAACTCATTTTTCCCTTTGTAAAGGAGTACTCATCCCAAGACATAATCTCTGGAAGATGAGAAAAATCATGCTTAAAACGGAAGTCATTGAGCTTGCGAATAACAGTTGAAGTTGAAATGGACAGCTGATGAGCAATATCGGTCAAAGAAGTCTTTTCAATCAGCTTTTGAGCAATTTTTTGATTAATGATACGAGGGATTTGATGATTCTTCTTGACGAGGGAGGTCTCGGAGACCGCTATTTTCGAGCACTTATAGCAGTTAAAACGGCGTTTTTTAAGGAGAATTCTAGTAGGCATACCAGTTGTTTCGAGGTAAGGGATCTTAGACGGTTTTTGAAAGTCATATTTCTTCATTTGACTTCCACACTCAGGGCAAGATGGGGCGTCGTAGTCCAGTTTGGCGATGATTTCCCTGAGTGTATCCTTATTGATGATGTCCATAAATTGGATATTGGGGTCTTTAATGTCGAGTAGTTTTGTGATAAAATGTAATTGTTCCATATGATTCTTTCTAATGAGTTGTTTTGTTGCTTTTCATTATAGGTCATATGGGACTTTTTTTCTACAACAAAATAGGCTCCATAATATCCATAGGGGATTTACCCACTACAAATATTATAGAACCCCTTTTTTATGAATTTGTGTAAAAATTCTTGACATATTTTCTAAATAAAGATAAACTATTTACTAGTTAATTAAATGGTTAAACACTAGTTAAGGAGTTATAGTGAAAAAGAGGACGATTTTAGTATTGATGAGCAGTGTATTGGCTCTGGTATTAGGTGCTTGTGGCCAAAAGGAAAGTCAGACTGGGAAAGGGATGAAAATTGTAACCAGTTTTTATCCTGTCTATGCTATGGTCAAGGAAGTATCTGGTGACTTGAATGATGTTCGGATGATTCAGTCAAGTAGTGGGATTCACTCCTTTGAACCTTCAGCAAATGATATCGCAGCCATCTATGATGCAGATGTCTTTGTTTACCATTCGCATACGCTTGAATCTTGGGCGGGAAGTCTGGACCCCAATCTTAAAAAATCCAAAGTTAAGGTTTTAGAGGCTTCTGAAGGAATGACCTTAGACCGAGTCCCAGGGCTAGAAGATGTGGAAGCAGGCGATGGAGTTGATGAAAAAACGCTTTATGATCCTCACACATGGCTAGATCCTGAAAAAGCTGGAGAAGAAGCTCAGATTATCGCTGATAAACTTTCAGAGGTGGATAGTGAGCATAAAGAAACTTACCAGAAAAATGCGCAAGCCTTTATCAAAAAAGCTCAAGAACTAACTAAGAAATTCCAACCTAAATTTGAAAAGGCGAGTCAGAAAACCTTTGTAACACAACATACAGCCTTTTCTTATCTTGCTAAGAGATTTGGATTAAATCAACTTGGTATTGCAGGTATCTCTCCTGAACAAGAACCAAGTCCAAGACAACTAACAGAAATTCAGGAATTTGTTAAAACCTATAAGGTTAAGACGATTTTTACAGAAAGTAACGCTTCTTCAAAAGTAGCTGAAACTCTTGTCAAATCAACAGGTGTGGGGCTTAAAACTCTGAATCCTTTAGAGGCAGACCCACAAAATGACAAGACTTATCTCGAAAATCTTGAAGAAAATATGAGTGTTTTAGCAGAAGAATTGAAATGAGGAAAGAATGAAAATCAATAAGAAGAAACTTGCTGCTGGTGCAGCTGTTGTCCTTTCTTTAAGTCTTTGTATTTATGCATTGAATCAACATCAGACAGGAGAGAACAAAGATACGAATCGTGTATCTTATGTCGATGGGAAACAAGACACTCCAAAAACAGAGACACAAACACCAGAGCAAGTCAGCAAAAAAGAAGATATCCAGGCTGAACAAATTGTTGTGAAAATCACCGATCAAGGTTATGTGACTTCACACGGTGATCATTTCCATTATTATAATGGGAAAGTTCCTTTTGATGCGATTTTCAGTGAAGAACTTTTGATGAAAGATGCCAATTATCAACTTAAAGACGCTGATATTGTCAACGAAGTCAAAGGTGGTTACATTATCAAGGTGGATGGTAAGTATTATGTTTACCTTAAGGATGTGGCACATGCGGATAACGTTCGTTCGAAGGACGAAATTGAACGCCAAAAACAAGGTCATACTCACGATGCCCCAACATCTAATAGTGCAGTGGCGCTTGCTCAATCTCAAGGTCGCTATACTACTGATGATGGCTACATCTTTAATCCAGCTGATATTATTGAAGATACTGGTGATGCTTATATAGTTCCTCACGGAGGTCACTACCACTATATTCCAAAAAGTGATTTGTCTGCTAGTGAATTAGCAGCTGCTAAAGCTCATCTGGCTGGGAAAAATACGCAACCGAGTCAGTTAAGCTATTCTTCAGCAGCTAGTGACAATAACACGCAATCTGTAGCACAAGGCTCAACTAGCAAGCCAGCAAATAAAGCTGAAAATCTCCAAAGTCTTTTGAAAGAACTCTATGATTCACCTAGTGACCAACGTTACAGTGAATCAGACGGTCTGGTTTTTGACCCTGCTAAGATTATCAGCCGTACACCAAATGGAGTTGCGATTCCGCATGGCGACCATTATCACTTTATTCCTTACAGCAAGCTCTCTCCTTTAGAAGAAAAGATTGCCAGAATGGTGCCTATCGGTGGAACTGGTTCTACAGTTTCTACAAATGAAAAACCTCATGAAGTAGCGTCTAGTCTTGGAAGTCTTTCAAGCAGTCCATCTACTTTAAATCATCCTTCCTTGCTTACAAATAAGACTATCTCTTCAACATCTGATGGTTATATCTTTAATCCTAAAGATATTGTCGAAGAAACAGCCACAGCTTATATCGTCAGACATGGTGATCATTTCCATTACATTCCTAAGTCGAATCAAATTGGTCAACCGACTCTTCCAAATAATGGTCTAACAACACCTTCGCCATCTCTTCCAATCAATCCAGGAAATTCACATGATGAACATGAAGAAGGTGGACACGGCTTTGATGCCAATCGTATTATTGCTGAAGATGAAGCAGGATTTATCATGAGTCACGGCGACCATAATCATTACTTCTTCAAGAAGGATTTGACTGCTGATCAAATCAAGGCAGCGCAAGACCACTTGAAAGGGGCAAATACAGCAACACCAAATCCAGCTCATGATGACGATCACGATGAAGATCATCATGGACACCATCATGATGAAGACCATGATCACGGTTTTGACGCTAATCGTGTCATCAGTGAGGATGAACAAGGCTTTGTCATGAGTCATGGTGACCACAATCATTACTTTTTCAAGAAGGACTTGACAGCAGAGCAAATTAAGGCAGCGCAAGATCACTTGAAAGGTGCAAATACAGCAACACCAAATCCAGCTCATGATAATCAAGATGAAGATACACACGGTCATCACCATGATGAACATGGTCATGATTTTGATGTCAATCGAATTATCAGTGAAGATGCGGCAGGCTTTGTCATGAGTCACGGTGACCATAATCATTATTTCTTCAAGAAAGATTTGACAGCGGAGCAAATTAAGGGTGCACAAGACCATTTGAAAACCCATCATGATGCAGAGCCTGTAAAACCTCTTGCTAAAACAGTAGAGTCTTTCTCAAGAGATGCTAGCGATGAAGAAAAAATTGCTTACATTTCTAAGACCTATGGGGTTCCACTTGAAGCGATTAGAATTTCAAACGGCTTCTTTGTCTTTGGAAATCCAGACCAAGCCTACGATCCAACTCATATCCACCCATATGCTGTTCGTAAGGAACATGTGCGTCTTCCACTACAAACTGGCAATCCAGAACTTGATTTCCTAAATGAACTTTACACGACTGCTTTGCGAGATGGTGTGTCTCCTTATAGTTTACAGGTAGAAAATGGTAGTTTTGTGATTCCTCATGGCGACCATAATCACTACATCAAGGTTCAAACTAAGGGATATGAAGTGGCTTTGAAAAACAAGATTCCAGCCCTACAATCCAATTATCAACCTGGAGCTTTTGATGAAAAAGTAGTTTTAGCAAAAGTAGATCAACTTCTAGCTGATAGCAGAAGCATCTACAAAGACAAGCCTATCGAACAAAGACAGATTGAGTTAGCCTTAGGACAGTTTACTGAAAACATGAAGAAATTGGCAACTAACTCTACAGCAGGTTATCTTGCAACCCTTGATCTCTTTGATAAGCAATATATCCATATTGATGAGAGTGTCAAGCCTACTGAAACAAGTGCTTTAGATAAAAAATACCAATCCTTGATTGATAAAATCAATACCTTGGATACAGACTCTTATGGACTTCCTAAGAAAGACCTTCTCGTTCGACTCCAAGAAGCTAAATTGGCTAAAGATGAGGCTGTTTTAGTAGCGGTTGAATCACAACTTCAAGCCTTGCAAGACTTTAATGATCGAACAGGCGTTACAACAGTTGAATACATCAAGTATTTCTACGAACACGTAAATGACGGTCGTTTAAATGATGAACTTCGGAACAAAGTAGCTCAGTTGACTTGGACCTTGTATCAATCTCAATCTTTCCTTAAGGCAGCAGAATTGAACAAATTATTCCCAAACATCTATCAGGCAAAACAAGAAGTGGAAGAAGCTTTGAAAGCTCAACCAACTACTGCTAAATCGACTCAGACAGTTCTAGATACTGAAAAAGTTGATAACCAAACTGCCAAGACAGCTATTTATGGCTTCTTGAAAGAATTGTACGGAGACTTTATGCCTGAAGAACATGTCAATCATGTTAGCAAGGAAGAAGTAGAAAGCCTCTTGAGCAAGGCAAATCAACTCTTAGAACAAATCCAAGAAGAAGGAATCAGACAATCCTTGGCAGAAGAAGTAGAAAATCTCAAAGCTGCCACAAACAAGGCTGATGCGGACTTGGATGAAGTAAACAGTCAGGTAAAAGATGTCTTGACTCGTATCGCTAGCGCCCTTCAACAAGAAAAGGAAAATGCTGAGCAAGACCCTCAGACACTAGTACTCTATCAAAAACTCTACGATATTCTCATGTCGCTTCACTCTTATTTAGAAAACAACAAGGGTTCTGATGCGGACTTTGATAAGGTAGATGCTTTACTAGATCAACTTTCTGCTAAGAGTAAAGATAAAGCTGCTTTACTTGAATTGACAAAAGCTATTCTAGTCTTGAATCAAGAAATCAAGTCAAAATCAAGCTCAAGTGAAGAAGCAACTCCAGCGACAAATGCCGAGTCAAATGGTGAGAACACAAGTTCCGAAACTGAAACATCAGTGGCTGCAGAATCTAACAGTGAAACTGCAAGGGACGAAAACAAACCAAGCAATACAACAGATTCTAAACCTGCTGAACCAGCTTCAGAAAAGGAAACAACAGAATCTACAACAAGTACTGGAAATCAAGAAAAACCAGCAGAATAAAAAGAAAGGCGAAGTAGCTAAGCTACCTCGTCTTTTTAGTCTTCATAAGCTACGATACCAATGATGGTATCAACTGCACGTTCCATAGTCTGAAGGCTGACGTATTCAAAACGACCGTGCATATTCTCGCCACCAGCAAAGATATTAGGTGTTGGGATTCCCATAAAGGAAATCTTAGAGCCGTCTGTCCCTCCACGGATTGGTTCGATAATAGGAGTGATACCCAGATCTTCCATAACGGCTTTAGCAATGGTAATTGGAGTCATATCTTTTTCAATGACTTCTTTCATATTGTAGTACTGATCTGTTAGGGTGAGAGTAACACGATTGTTACCAAGCTCTTGATTCATCTTATCAGCGATAGACTGCATAGCTGCTTTACGAGATTCAAAGGCATCCTTTTCAAAGTCTCGGATGATGTAGCTTGAACGAGCCTCTTCGACAGACCCTGTTATATCCATCAGATGGTAGAAACCTTGGTAACCCTCTGTCAGTTCAGGACGGTCAGTTTCAGGGAGTTGATTATGGAAATCAATTGCTAATTGCAGAGCATTTACCATCTGTCCCTTTGCAGTACCAGGGTGGACATTGCGCCCTTGGAAATGCAATTCAGCACCAGCTGCTGAAAAAGTCTCGTATTGAAGTTCACCTAGTGGTCCGCCATCAACAGTGTAGGCAAAATCTACATCAAAATCTTCTGCATCAAATTTATTAGCACCAACACCAATTTCCTCATCTGGACCAAAACCAACACGAATTTCACAGTGTTTGATTTCAGGGTGAGCAGTTAGATATTCAATAGCAGTCATAATTTCAGCAATTCCTGACTTGTCATCAGCACCTAGCAAGGTTGTTCCATCTGTTGTGATGAGCGTTTGTCCTGGATATTTCTCAAGACTCTTAAAGTCAGCTGGATCGAGTTTGAAACCAGAATTTCCAAGTTCAATCACACCACCATCGTAGTTTTCAATTACCTGTGGATTGACTCCTTCGGCATTAAAGTCAGCAGTATCCATGTGAGATATAAAGCCAATTTTTCGTGTTAAAGATGGATCATTGGCTGGCAAGGTCCCAATTGCAAAACCATTTGGTAGATAATAAACATTTTGTAATCCAACACGTTTCATTTCAGGAATAAGAACATTTGTAGCAAAATCTACCTGACTCTGCGTACTTGGAGTAGTAGTAGAGTGTTCATCAGAGCGCGTATTGACCTTAACGTAGGTTAAGAAGCGGTCCAAGAGATTGGGATAAGTCATAAAAAACTCCTTTTGAATTCATTTTTTCCATTGTATCATAGAAATGAGAGAAAAACAAAAGACAGAAGTTAGGGAAATTCGCTATGTTGGCGTTTACTTATTAATGGATAAATGATAAAATAAACTTGATAAAAATATCACAAGGAAGCGATTATGAAAAAAGCAATTTTAATGATGACTTTCGGTTCGCCAGAAGAGATTACCTTTGAAGGTGTGGCTGATTTTTTCACAAATATTCGTCGTGGAGTGAGACCTCAAGACCACGAAATTCAAACTCTCTATGATAATTATGTACGAATTGGCGGCACGCCTCTGCAAAAAATTACGCGTGAAGAGGTTGCCTTGGTAGAGGCTAGGCTGGGAAATGAGTATAGTGTTTATTTTGCTAATAAGTTTTCCAGTCCCTTTATTCCAAATGTGATTGGTCAGATGGAAGCAGACGGCATTGAACAGTGTATTTGCTTGATTTTGGAGCCCCATTATTCTTTCTACTCTGTCATGGGTTATGAGAAATTTTTAGAAAGCAAGCAAATTCAATTTTTAGTCATTAAGGACTGGTATCAAGAAGAAGCGCTATTAAACTATTGGGCAGATGAAATTGGTAAAATTTTAAAAGAAGAAGTAAAGCAGGATAGCTTTAAAGTCATCTTTTCAGCCCATAGTGTGCCCATTTTTGCCTTAGATTTTGGTGACCCATATATTGACCAAATTTTTGAAAATAGCAAGCTTGTCACTGAAAAACTAGGTTTGAGTTCTGAGCAATATACTAACACTTGGCAAAGTGAAAGTGATATCGGGATTCCATGGATTAAGCCAGATGTCTTAGAGTATCTCAGAGAACGGAAAGAACATCCAGACCATTATATTTTTGTTCCTATCAGCTTCATTAGCGAGCATATTGAAGTCTTGTTTGACAATGATGTGGAATGTTATGACTTATGTCAGGAATTTGGTGTAAACTACCATCGTCCACCAATGCCAAATACAGATTCTCGTTTGATTGATGCCTTGGTTAATACAGTCAGAGCTAATGAGGACAAAGAGTTTAAGGAATTTCTCCCAGAAGAAGAAACCTTTGATGAGTTAGTTCCTTCAGATGAGACGAAAAATATCTTGGCCGAATCTCAAGATTTACAAATGCCAGAATTTGTGAAAAAATTGATTGAGAAAAAAGGTCGGGAAAATGTTAAGATGCCTTATCTTATTAAGAAAATGCTTGAGAAAGCAGGTAAGTTACCAAAAGAGTAAAGAAAAAAGGATTTAGCTTTGCGCTAGATCCTTTTAATCGATTATTTTTTCTCAAGAAGAGCTTTGATTTCTTGAAGTACTTCCAATTCAGTTGGTCCAGCTGGAGCTTCTTCAACAGTTTCTTCTTTCTTAGTAAGGCTTTGGGCTTTTTCCATAGCTTTAATAACGAAGAAGAGAACAGTACCTACAACAAGGAAGTTGATAATAGCACTCAAGAATTTACCATATGTAACACCATTCCATGCAAGCTCAGCGATATTTTGTACTTTCGCAGCTTCCAAGGCTGGGTTCAATAGTAGAGGAGTGATGATATCGTTAACGAATGAAGTTACGATAGCACCAAAAGCAGAGGCAATAATCACACCGACAGCAAGGTCAACAACATTACCACGAAGCAAAAATGCTTTAAGATCTTTTAACATTTTCATAATTCCTTTCCAAAATTTTTACTCTTGATTATATATTAATTAAGAAGTTCTTGCAAGTTATATGTAAATTTTTTCTTATTTTTTAAAAATAAATACCTTACTAAAAATGTAATTGAGGATAATTATCAAGAATTGTGAAATAACGGTTTCAATACTATTAACCTTGTCTATATTATTATTTACAAATTGTCCGATAATATTAGGAAACTGTGTCACAAAGAAAAATGTTAAAAACATGTCTAAAAGAAAAGTAGAAAGACGTGCTAGAGTAAATTTTACTAAACGGCTTGGCCAATTCTGCCTAACTTGCTTAAATACAAGTCTATCATTTGTAAAAAAGGCAAAGAGGATACCGATACTATTTGCTAGTCCAGTAGCAAGCAGTTCTTTATGGGTTAATTGATAAATGACTAATCGGGATAGAATGGAGACAAGAGTAGTTGCTACACCAAAAAAGAGATAGGCTAAGAGCTCATTCTCGAAGAGACTTTGAATGCGTTTTTTCATACTTTTAGTATAGCATAAAGCAAGTTATTGTGCTATACTAGTAAGGTTGATTGAATCAACCCTTGGTGCTTAGCTTCTTTCACCAAGCATATTACACGCGGGCAACCGCCAAAGGAGAAAAGATGAAAAAATTAACTATTCGTGATGTTGCAGATATTGCAATCGTTGCTGCTATCTATGTCGTTTTAACTGTCACACCACCCCTAAATGCCATTAGCTACGGTGCTTATCAGTTCCGTATTTCAGAAATGATGAACTTTATGGCTTTTTACAATCCAAAGTACATTATCGGAGTTACTATCGGTTGTATGATTGCTAATTTCTTTAGCTTCGGACTGCTAGATGTCTTTGTTGGTGGTGGATCAACCCTAGTATTCCTTAGTCTAGGTGTTTGGCTTTTTGCAAAATACAGCAAAGATTACCTCTTTAATGGATTAATTCGAAAAGATCATTTCTTCTTTTCAATCCTCTTTTCAATTTCCATGTTTACTATCGCTGCAGAGTTGAATATCGTAGCGCAATTACCATTTTTCCTTACTTGGTTCACAACAGGGATTGGTGAATTTGCCTCATTAATTATTGGTGCGATTATCATTGGTAAAATTGGTCGTCGAATTGATTTAAGCAAATAGACGAAGAGAAGCTAGGTGGCTCTTACCTGGCTTTTTCTTATGGAAAATTTCTAAGGAAACTTGACAAGTTTTTCTAACTATAGTATACTTCTTAAGTAAGCTGATTTAGCTCAGTTGGCAGAGCGCATCCATGGTAAGGATGAGGTCGCCGGTTCAATCCCGGCAATTAGCATGATATTTACAGAGAAACTCTTGAACACAAGAGTTTTTTTCTTATGCTCGCGAGAAAAAATTCTGACTTTTGTATAATAAAAGTCATCCTGCAAAAATTTTTTATTGACAAAATCACTTATTTCTAGTAATATAATAGGCGCGATGAGTCGATAGGTAGTCTTCGGGCTACTATTGAGCATAAGGAGGTCATAACGCAGGAGCGGACCTTGATGAGTTGTGTGAACCTGCTCATCACATGAAGATGCCTCTTAGTCTCTAGTCTAGCGACTGGGGATTTTTATTTTCCAAAAATTGATGAAAATGCTTTGCAATTCATGGAAAAAGTAGTATAATACATCTATTATAGAAATTTTTAGAAAATTCCGAAAGAGGTTATTTATGGGATATACAGTTGCTGTAGTCGGCGCGACAGGTGCTGTCGGAGCTCAGATGATAAAAATGTTGGAAGAATCAACACTTCCAATCGATAAAATCCGTTACCTTGCTTCTGCTCGTTCAGCAGGCAAGACTTTGAAATTTAAAGACCAAGATATTACGATTGAAGAAACGACTGAAACAGCTTTTGAAGGAGTTGATATTGCTCTCTTTTCGGCAGGTGGTTCTACATCAGCTAAGTATGCACCATACGCAGTTAAAGCTGGAGCGGTAGTAGTAGATAATACATCTTACTTCCGTCAAAATCCAGATGTTCCTTTGGTTGTCCCAGAGGTCAATGCTCATGCACTTGATGCCCACAACGGAATCATCGCCTGCCCTAACTGTTCAACAATCCAAATGATGGTGGCGCTTGAGCCAGTTCGTCAAAAATGGGGTTTGGACCGTATCATTGTTTCAACTTACCAAGCAGTTTCAGGTGCTGGTATGGGAGCAATTCTTGAGACACAACGTGAACTTCGTGAAGTCTTGAATGATGGTGTAACCCCACGTGATTTGCATGCCGAAATCTTGCCTTCAGGTGGTGACAAGAAACACTATCCTATCGCCTTCAATGCTCTTCCACAAATCGATGTCTTCACTGACAATGATTACACTTACGAAGAGATGAAGATGACTAAGGAAACTAAGAAAATTATGGAAGATGATAGCATTGCAGTATCTGCAACGTGTGTGCGTATTCCAGTCTTGTCAGCTCACTCTGAGTCTGTTTACATCGAAACAAAAGAAGTGGCTCCAATCGAAGAAGTAAAAGCAGCTATCGCAGCTTTCCCAGGTGCTGTCCTTGAAGATGATGTGGCTCATCAAATCTATCCTCAAGCCATTAATGCAGTGGGTTCACGTGATACCTTTGTTGGTCGTATCCGTAAAGACTTGGATGCAGAAAAAGGAATTCACATGTGGGTTGTTTCAGATAACCTGCTCAAAGGTGCTGCTTGGAACTCAGTTCAGATTGCAGAAACTCTTCATGAACGTGGCTTGGTTCGTCCAACGGCCGAATTGAAATTTGAATTAAAATAGTCATATCGTTTAGGAGTTCAGATGAACTCCTTCTTTGAAATAGAGAGGTGTTTCTCATGTCTTATAAAGATTTAAAAGAGTGTAAAATCATCACAGCCTTTATTACCCCCTTCCATGAGGATGGTTCCATCAATTTTGATGCCATTCCAGCCTTGATTGAGCATTTATTGGCCCATCATACGGATGGAATTCTTCTCGCAGGGACCACTGCTGAGAGTCCAACTTTAACCCATGATGAGGAGTTGGAACTGTTTGCGGCTGTACAAAAGATTGTCAATGGACGCGTTCCTTTGATTGCGGGTGTAGGTACTAATGATACGCGTGACTCTATTGAGTTTGTCAAAGAAGTAGCGGAATTTGGCGGTTTTGCTGCTGGACTCGCTATTGTACCTTACTACAACAAACCTTCACAAGAAGGAATGTATCAGCATTTTAAAGCAATTGCAGACGCTTCGGACCTACCAATTATCATCTATAACATTCCAGGTCGTGTGGTTGTCGAATTAACTCCGGAAACCATGCTTCGTTTGGCTGACCATCCAAATATCATTGGTGTCAAAGAATGTACTAGCTTGGCCAATATGGCTTACTTGATTGAACACAAGCCAGAAGAGTTCTTGGTCTATACTGGTGAGGATGGAGATGCTTTCCATGCCATGAATCTTGGTGCGGACGGGGTTATTTCTGTTGCATCTCATACAAATGGGGATGAGATGCACGAGATGTTCACTGCAATTGCAGAAAGCGATATGAAAAAAGCAGCGGCTATTCAGCGTAAATTCATTCCTAAAGTCAATGCCCTCTTCTCTTATCCAAGTCCTGCTCCTGTTAAGGCAGTTCTGAACTATATGGGATTTGAAGCTGGACCAACTCGTCTACCTCTTGTTCCAGCACCAGAAGAAGATGCCAAACGCATTATCAAGGTTGTTGTAGATGGAGACTACGAAGCGACTAAGGCAACTGTAACAGGTGTTTTAAGACCAGATTACTAATAAAGACTATAAAATCCATGACCGCAAGAAGGATCATGGATTTTTCTTATTTTCCTAAACAGAATTGGCTAAAGAGTTGGGTAATGAGTTCATCTGGAGCAGCATCCCCAGTGATTTCTCCGAGAATTTCCCAAGTACGGGTCAAGTCAACTTGAAGCAAGTCAACTGGCATACCCAGTTCAAGACCTTCGTTAACAGCCTGTAGGCTTTCGACGGCCTTTTCAATCAAGGAAATGTGACGGGCATTTGACAAGTAAGTAGCATCTTGCTCAACCAAACCAGCATTTTCAAAGAAGAGGTCATTAATGCGTTCTTCAATCTTATCGATATTTT
Organism: Streptococcus mitis; assembly: GCF_965111735.1. Lineage (GTDB taxonomy): Bacteria > Bacillota > Bacilli > Lactobacillales > Streptococcaceae > Streptococcus > Streptococcus mitis_DR. The sequence goes on along the minus strand of NZ_OZ217346.1, from coordinate 1,275,928 downwards.
GGTTTTTAAGAACTGAAATACGGATGACATCTTCAGGAAGTTCTGAAGTTTCAATCGCTTCAGGCAGGTCTGTTTTATTAAGTAGAATAATGCGATTAGTATCTTGGCTGATTTCTAAGAGTTGACAATCTTGGGCTGTCAGCGGTTCACTGGCATTTAGCACCAGTAGAACCAAGTCGGCTTCCTTGAGGGCTTTTTTCGAACGCTCGACACCGATTTGTTCCACAATGTCATCCGTTTCACGGATACCAGCTGTATCAATCAATTTAAGAGGAACACCATTGATGTTGACGTATTCTTCAATGACATCTCGAGTAGTCCCAGCAATGTCTGTAACGATTGCCTTGTCTTCACGCAAGAGGTTGTTGAGAAGGCTAGATTTTCCAACATTAGGACGGCCGATGATGGCTGTGGAAATTCCTTCACGAAGGATTTTACCGCGACGGGCTGTTCTAAGGAGATTGGTCAGCAATTGCTCAAACTCCATAGTTTTCTCACGGACAACAGCAGTAGTGGCTTCCTCAACATCGTCATACTCAGGATAATCAATATTGACCTCGACTTGGGCAAGTGTATTGAGGATTTCTTGACGGGTATTATTGATAAGATCAGAAAGGGAACCATCAAGTTGTTTGACCGCAATGTTCATGGCCTTGTCTGTTTTGGCGCGGATGATATCCATCACCGCCTCGGCCTGTGTCAAATCTACGCGACCGTTTAAAAAGGCACGTTTGGTAAATTCACCAGGTTCTGCCAACCGAGCTCCTTCACGGATAGCTAGCTGGAGAATCTCATTGGTCACCGCAATCCCGCCATGAGTGTTAATTTCGATAATATCCTCACGAGTAAAGGTCTTGGGAGACTTCATGGCACCAACCATAACTTCGTCCATGACCTTACCAGTTTGAGGGTCAACGATGTGACCGTAGTTAAGAGTGTGGCTAGCAACCTGATTCAAGTCTTTTCCTTTAAAAATCTTTTGCACAATCGCAAAACTGTCTGTTCCGCTCAAGCGGACAATACCAATGGCTCCTTCACCTAGTGGAGTCGAGATGGCAGCGATGGTATCAAATTCACGTGTAATCATAATGTTTCCTTTAATTAATAGCTCTTTTCTTGGAATATTCCAAGTATCTTTTCAAATTGTAACAAATTTAGACTATTTCTTCAATGGATGCTACTTGAAGATTGAAAAAGCCTAAGCATTTCTGCTTAAGCTAACTTATTTGGTGCGCATTTCCCCTTGTGGGAAATAAGTTCCTTCTGGCATGTCGTTGATGATGACATGGACAGCAGATTGAGGGGCTCCAGTGTTACGGACCACAGCTTCTGTTACTTCCTTAGCAAGAGCTTTCTTTTGCTCGAGCGTGCGTCCTTCAAATAAATCGATCCGTACAAATGGCATAATAGATTCCTCCACTAGTTTTTGATTTCTTCTATTTTACCACATTTTGCCGTTTAAAGCTTAAGAAAATTATGATATACTAGAATGTAGCAAAAATTTAGAAATGGACGTGAAGTAAGAAGCATGGCACAGTTGTATTATCGTTATGGGACCATGAACTCTGGTAAGACCATTGAGATTCTCAAAGTGGCCTATAACTATGAGGAGCAAGGAAAAGGTGTTGTCATTATGACCTCAGCTCTGGATACGCGTGACGGTGTTGGCTATGTGTCGAGCCGTATTGGCATGAAACGCCCTGCCCTTGCGATTGAGGAAACGACGGATATCTTTGGCTATATCCGAGACCTACCAGAAAAGCCTTACTGTGTTTTGGTCGATGAAGCCCAGTTTCTCAAGCGTCACCATGTTTACGACCTAGCTCGTGTTGTTGATGAGTTAGACATACCCGTCATGGCTTTTGGTTTGAAAAATGATTTTCGAAATGAGTTGTTCGAAGGTTCCAAGTATCTCCTGCTCTTAGCAGACAAGATTGACGAAATCAAGACCATCTGTCAGTATTGCAAGAAAAAGGCGACTATGGTTTTGCGAACACAGGATGGACTGCCCGTTTATGATGGTGAGCAGATCCAGATTGGCGGTAATGAAACCTATATCTCAGTTTGCCGTAAACATTATTTTGCGCCAATGATAACCTCTAACAAGGAGCAAAACTATGACAATTGAACTAAGAGATGTTACAATGGAAAATTATTTTGATGTTTTGAATTTGGATGTCAAGGAATATCAAAAACAATTCATTGCAACCAACGCAATTAGTTTAGCTGAAGCATACGTCTACACTAAAAATGGAGATTTTGTAGCTCCATTGGCAGTTTATGATAATGATGCAATTATAGGTTTTGTGATGATAGCTTATGATAAAAAGATCGGAATTAGTAGTGGAAATTATTTACTATTTCGTTTTATGATTGATAAGAATTTTCAAAATCAAGGATATTTTAAACCAATTATGAATAAAGTACTAGACTATGTTCGGACAGCGCCAGCAGGTTTAAGCAATAAACTTTGGTTGTCTTATGAACCAGAAAATGAACATGCAAGATACTGTTACCTCAGTTATGGATTTAAAGAAACTGGGGAAATATCCGAGAATGAAGTAGTAGCAATCTATGATTTAACAATTGAGAAATAAGGAGAAAAAATGAACATCTATGATCAACTACAAGCTGTAGAAGACCGTTATGAAGAATTAGGAGAATTGCTAAGTGACCCGGATGTCGTTTCAGACACCAAACGTTTTATGGAGCTTTCAAAAGAAGAGGCTTCAACTCGTGACACAGTAACAGCCTACCGTGAGTACAAACAAGTACTTCAAAACATCGTTGATGCCGAAGAGATGATTAAGGAATCAGGCGGAGATGCAGATTTGGAAGAAATGGCTAAGCAAGAGCTGAAAGATGCCAAGGCTGAAAAAGAAGAATACGAAGAAAAACTAAAAATCTTGCTCCTTCCAAAGGATCCAAACGATGACAAGAACATCATCCTTGAAATTCGTGGAGCGGCTGGTGGTGACGAAGCGGCACTTTTCGCCGGAGACCTTCTAACTATGTACCAAAAGTATGCAGAAGCCCAAGGCTGGCGCTTTGAAGTCATGGAAGCTTCTATGAACGGTGTCGGTGGTTTCAAAGAAGTGGTTGCTATGGTCTCAGGTCAGTCTGTTTACTCTAAGCTTAAGTACGAATCAGGTGCCCACCGTGTGCAACGTGTTCCTGTGACAGAAAGCCAAGGTCGTGTTCATACTTCGACAGCGACAGTTCTTGTCATGCCTGAAGTAGAAGAAGTAGAGTACGATATTGATCCAAAAGACCTTCGTGTTGATATCTACCACGCCTCTGGTGCTGGTGGACAGAACGTCAATAAGGTTGCGACTGCCGTTCGTATCGTTCACTTGCCAACCAATATCAAGGTTGAGATGCAGGAAGAACGTACCCAGCAGAAAAACCGTGAGAAGGCTATGAAGATTATCCGTGCACGTGTTGCTGACCACTTCGCACAAATTGCACAAGATGAACAAGACGCTGAGCGTAAGTCAACAATCGGTACTGGTGACCGTTCAGAACGGATTCGTACTTATAACTTCCCACAAAACCGTGTCACAGACCACCGTATCGGATTGACCCTTCAAAAACTAGATACCATTTTGTCTGGTAAATTGGATGAAGTCGTGGATGCCTTGGTGCTCTATGATCAAACACAAAAATTAGAAGAATTAAACAAATAATGAAATTAGCTCAATTATTTTCAGATTTTGAAGAAGAGTTGATAAGACAAGGAGAGGAAGCTGAAAGCCTCTCTTTTGTCTATCGTAGCCTGAAAAATCTTTCTTTTACAGATTTTGTCTTTGCCCTCCAGCAAGAGGTAAACAAGGAAGAAAAACAATTTGTAAAAGGAATTTTCCAACAGTTAGCAGCTCATAAACCAGCCCAGTACATCATTGGACAGACAGATTTTTATGGAATGCAGTTAACAGTTGATGAGCGAGTATTGATCCCTCGTCCAGAAACAGAGGAGTTGGTGGGGCTTATTCTGGCTGAAAATCCTGAGACGAATCTTTCAGTTCTGGATATTGGAACAGGTAGTGGAGCTATTGCTCTCGCTCTAGCAAAAAACAGACCAGATTGGTCAGTGACAGCAGCAGATATTTCCCAAGATGCTTTAGATTTAGCTAACGAAAATGCTAAAAATCAAAATCTTCAAATATTTTTAAAAAAATCTGACTGTTTTACAGAAATTTCTGAAAAATATGATATAATTGTTTCCAATCCACCCTATATCTCTCGTGAAGATGAGTCAGAGGTCGGCTTGAATGTTTTGCATTCGGAGCCTCATCTAGCTCTCTTTGCAGACGAGGATGGCCTAGCTATTTACCGTAGAATTTCGGAAGATGCAACAGACTATCTCAAAGATGGTGGTAAGATTTACCTTGAAATTGGATACAAGCAAGGTCAAAGTGTTCCTGAACTTTTTAGGAAACATCTTCCTGAAAAGCGAGTACGAACACTCAAGGACCAGTTTGGTCAAGATAGGATGGTTGTCGTTGATGATAAACAAGATTAGACAAGAGTTGGAAAATGGTGGAGCGGTCGTTCTACCTACTGAGACAGTTTACGGTCTCTTTGCCAAGGCTCTAGACGAAAAAGCAGTTGACCATGTTTACCAGATCAAACGTCGTCCAAGAGACAAGGCGCTTAACCTCAATATCGCCTCTCTAGAGGACATCTTGCACTTTTCTAAGAATCAGCCAACTTATCTACAAAAACTTGTAGAGACCTTTTTACCAGGTCCCTTAACCATCATTCTAGAAGCTAATGAGCGAGTTCCCTATTGGGTCAATTCTGGCCTTGCAACGGTGGGATTTCGGATGCCGAGTCATCCCATTACCCTTGATTTGATTAGAGAGACAGGTCCTTTGATTGGGCCGTCTGCTAATATCTCAGGTCATGCAAGTGGTGTAACCTTTGATCAGATTCTGAAGGATTTTGACCAAGAGGTTTTGGGTCTGGAAGACGATGTTTTTCTAACTGGACAAGATTCGACTATTTTGGACTTGTCTGGAGACAAGGTGAAAATCTTACGCCAAGGGGCCATTAAGCGAGAAGATATTCTTGCTCGGTTGCCAGAGATTTCTTTTGAGGAGGAATGAGATGCTAAGAGATTTAAGAGAAACTGATGTGAAAGCTATATGTGACATCAACCAAGAGGCTTTGGGCTATTCTTTTAGTCCAGAGGACACAGCTAGTCAACTAACTAGATTATCTCAAGATGAACATCATTTCCTACTTGGCTATGAGGATGAAGCTAGTCATGCCTTGCTTGGATATGTACACGCTGAGGTCTATGAATCACTTTATTCTAAAGCAGGATTTAATATTTTAGCTTTAGCAGTTTTACCTCAAGCGCAAGGTCAAGGTATCGGTAAAAGCTTACTGCAAGGGTTGGATCAAGAAGCAAAAAGACGTGGTTATGAGTTTATCCGCTTAAACTCTGCCGATCATCGTCTGGGTGCTCATGCATTTTATGAAAAAGTTGGTTATACTTGTGATAAAGTGCAGAAACGGTTTATTCGTATCTTTTAGTTTATTTTCTTACACTAAAGGACCAGTTACACTATAAAGGAGAAGACCTATGATTTTTGACAAAGATGATTTTAAAGCCTATGATGCTGATCTCTGGAATGCTATTGCCAAAGAAGAGGAACGCCAACAAAACAACATTGAATTGATTGCTTCGGAAAACGTTGTTTCCAAGGCTGTTATGGCAGCTCAAGGGTCTATCTTGACGAATAAATATGCCGAAGGCTACCCGGGCCGCCGTTATTATGGTGGAACTGATGTGGTAGACGTGGTAGAGACTCTTGCTATTGAACGCGCAAAAGAAATTTTCGGTGCAAAATTTGCCAATGTCCAACCACACTCAGGAAGCCAAGCCAACTGTGCGGCTTACATGGCCTTGATTGAACCAGGTGATACGGTTATGGGGATGGACTTGGCCGCAGGTGGTCACTTGACTCATGGGGCTCCTGTTAGCTTCTCAGGTCAAACCTACAACTTTGTTTCTTACAGTGTTGACCCTGAAACGGAACTCTTGGATTTTGATGCTATCTTGAAACAAGCTCAAGAAGTAAAACCCAAATTGATCGTAGCAGGTGCTTCAGCCTATTCTCAAATCATCGACTTCTCAAAATTCCGTGAAATCGCTGATGCTGTTGGCGCTAAGCTCATGGTAGATATGGCTCATATCGCTGGTTTGGTTGCAGCTGGTCTTCACCCAAGCCCAGTGCCATACGCTCATATCACTACAACAACGACTCACAAAACCCTTCGTGGACCACGTGGTGGTTTGATTGTGACCAATGACGAAGAACTTGCCAAGAAAATCAATTCAGCTATTTTCCCAGGTATTCAGGGCGGTCCTTTGGAACATGTTGTTGCTGCTAAGGCAGTTTCCTTCAAAGAAGTATTAGATCCAGCCTTCAAGGAATATGCTGCCAATGTTATCAAGAACAGCAAGGCTATGGCAGATGTCTTCTTGCAAGACCCTGATTTTCGTATCATTTCTGGAGGAACTGAAAACCACCTTTTCCTAGTGGATGTGACTAAGGTTGTAGAAAACGGAAAAGTTGCTCAAAACTTGCTGGATGAAGTCAATATCACCCTAAATAAAAACTCAATCCCTTACGAAAGCTTGTCACCATTCAAGACAAGTGGGATTCGTATCGGAGCAGCAGCCATTACTGCACGTGGATTTGGTGAAGAAGAAAGTCGCAAAGTGGCTGAACTTATTATTAAAACCCTCAAGAATGCAGAAAATGAAGCTGTCTTAGAAGAAGTGAGAAGTGCAGTTAAAGAATTGACAGATGCCTTCCCATTATACGAGGACTAAAACTTTTATGGACATTTATATTAAGAAAGCTATTATCCATCAGTTTAGCCCGGATGATACCGAGCTGTTTCTAGCGGATAAGTTTCTCAATATCACTCCAAAAATCGAAGAATACTTGCGTAGAAAAGTGGAACGTGTGTATTCAGATGAAGCCAAGACTGGGATTTTCGAGGAAGAAAATCCCTTCTTCAATCATATCACAGACGATTTGTTGGAGACATCAGTAACACTGGCTAATCTCTGGAAAGAGGAGTTCAGCATTTCAGAAAACCTCAAGACCAATGACTTGATTTTTGTGCAATTTTCTAAAGAAGGCGTGGAACATTTCGCTTTCTTGCGAATTGCTCTGCGTGAGACCCTGACCCACCTCGGTGGAGAAGTTGATAATCCAATCAAGCTGACTCAGAATAACCTGCCTGGATTTGGAACGGGTGCTGATGAGGCCTTGGTGGTCAATCTTCAGAGCCGCAAGTACCATCTGATTGAAAAACGAATCAAGTATAACGGGACTTTTTTGAACTATTTTTCAGATAATCTTCTTGCCGTTGCCCCTAAGATTTCACCAAAGAAATCTATCAAAGAACTAGAAAAAACGGCTCAGAGAATTGCTGAATCTTTTAACACAGATGATTTTCAATTTCAATCTAAAGTGAAATCAGCGATTTTCAACAACCTAGAAGAAAGCAATGAATTGTCACCTGAGAAATTGGCTAATGACCTTTTTGATAACAATCTGACGGCTCGTTTGAGCTTTATTGACCAAGTTAAAGAAGCTGTCCCAGAACCTGTTCAATTTGATGAAATTGATGCCAGTCGCCAATTAAAGAAATTTGAAAACCAAAAACTTTCCTTGTCAAATGGAATTGAACTCATCGTTCCCAATAACGTCTATCAAGACGCCGAGTCTGTTGAGTTTATCCAAAACGACAATGGAACCTACTCTATCTTAATCAAAAATATCGAGGATATTCAAAGTAAATAATGTTTAAACGAATTCGAAGAGTGCTTGTACTAGCAGTCTTCCTTTTTGCTGGCTATAAAGCTTACCGTGTTCACCAAGATGTCAAGCAAGTCATGACCTACCAACCCATGGTGCGAGAGATCTTGAGTGAAAAAGACACCCCAGCAAACGAAGAGCTTGTGCTCGCTATGATTTATACTGAAACAAAAGGAAAAGAAGGCGATGTTATGCAGTCTAGTGAGTCTGCAAGTGGTTCCACCAACACCATCAATGATAATGCCTCTAGCATTCGCCAAGGCGTTCAAACTCTGACAGACAATCTCTATCTGGCCCAGAAGAAGGGGGTTGATGTCTGGACGGCTGTTCAAGCCTATAATTTTGGACCTGCCTATATCGATTTTATCGCCCAAAACGGCAAGGAAAACACCTTGGCTCTGGCCAAACAGTACTCTCGTGAGACTGTTGCTCCCTTGCTTGGCAATACCACTGGAAAGACTTATAGTTATATTCACCCCATTTCCATTTTTCATGGGGCCGAACTCTATGTAAATGGAGGAAACTATTACTATTCTAGACAGGTGCAACTCAACCTTTACATCATCAAATGTTTCACTCTCTTTTCGACATCTGGCTAGCCCAGGTGTTTTTGTTATAAGTTTTCTTTAAGATAGATATATTACTCTAGAAAGGTAAAGGAGGAAATTCCCTATGAGAAAGAAACTCTTTCTGACTAGTGCTGCGGTCTTGTGGGCAGTAACAGCTATGAATAGCGCCCATGCAGCAACTGATGTTCAAAAAGTCATCGATGAAACCTATGTTCAACCTGAATATGTCCTAGGTTCCTCATTATCTGAAGACCAAAAAAATCAAACCCTTAAAAAACTAGGCTACAATGCCTCAACAGACACCAAAGAACTCAAAACCATGACACCTGATGTCTATTCTAAGATTATGAATGTTGCTAATGACTCTAGTTTACAGTTGTATTCATCAGCCAAGATTCAAAAACTAGGTGACAAGTCGCCACTTGAGGTCAAGATTGAAACACCAGAAAACATCACTAAGGTGACTCAGGATATGTACCGAAATGCAGCCGTAACTTTGGGTGTGGAACACGCCAAAATCACTGTAGCAGCACCTATTCCAGTTACAGGTGAGAGTGCCTTAGCCGGGATTTACTATTCGCTAGAGGCTAACGGAGCCAAGGTACCACAAGCCAACAAAGATTTGGCTCAAGAAGAGTTGAAGGCTTTGTCAGATATCAATGCTGAAAACAAGGACAAGTCAGGCTATGATGCTAATAAATTAAATGTTGCCCTAGCCGATATCAAGTCAGGACTTGCCAAAGCTAAAGAAAGTAAGGGAAATCTGACAGAGGAAGATGTCCGCAAAATCGTTGAAGATACCTTAAAAAATTACAAACTTGATCAGGTTATAACAGGAAACCAGATCAATATCATCATCAATTTTGCTTTAAATCTCTCAAAAAGTGATATCCTCAGCAATGCAGACTTCACTAAAACCCTGAATGACCTTAAACAAAGCATTGTTTCACAAGCTGGCGATAGCTTTAAAAATATTAACCTTAACTTTGATGCGGATAAGGCGCTAGAGGACGGTGGTAACTTCTTAAGCTCCCTCTGGCAAGCCATTGTCAACTTCTTCAAGAGTTTTGGTTCTTAAGAAATTTCATGGTATAATAGATGGTAACCGTAACGTTGCCGTCTTTTTTGTTGGCCAATAGAAAGAGAAGAGAATGTTAAAGAAAAATGATATTGTAGAAGTTGAAATTGTTGACTGGACCCATGAAGGTGCAGGAGTTGCCAAGGTAGATGGTTTGGTATTTTTTGTTGAGAATGCTTTACCGAGTGAAAAAATCCTTATGCGTGTCCTCAAGGTTAATAAAAAGATTGGTTTTGGGAAAGTTGAAGAATACCTTATCCAGTCACCACACCGTAATCAAGATTTAGATTTGGCTTACCTGCGTTCAGGAATCGCTGATTTAGGGCATCTTGCCTATCCAGAACAGCTCAAATTTAAAACCAAGCAAGTTAAGGATAGTCTATATAAGATTGCTGGAATTGATGATATAGAGGTTGCTGAAACTTTAGGTATGGAACATCCAGTCAAGTACCGCAATAAGGCGCAGGTCCCTGTTCGTCGAGTGAATGGTGTCTTGGAAACAGGATTTTTCCGTAAAAATTCCCATGACCTCATGCCTCTAGAAGATTTCTTTATCCAAGATCCTGTGATTGATGAGGTAGTAGTAGCCCTACGCGACTTGATCCGTCGTTATGATTTGAAACCTTATGATGAAAAGGAACAATCTGGCTTGATTCGAAACCTTGTGGTGCGTCGCGGACATTATTCAGGACAAATCATGGTTATTTTGGTAACAACTCGTCCCAAAGTTTTTCGTGTGGAGCAATTGATTGAACAACTAATCAAGCAGTTCCCAGAGATTGTGTCTGTTATGCAAAATATCAATGACCAGAACACCAATGCAATTTTTGGTAAGGAATGGCGCACACTTTATGGACAAGACTTTATCACTGACCAGATGTTGGGAAATGACTACCAAATCGCTGGCCCCGCTTTTTACCAAGTCAATACTGAAATGGCTGAAAAACTTTATCAAACAGCTATTGACTTTGCTGAATTAAAAGAAGATGATGTGGTCATTGATGCCTATTCTGGTATCGGGACGATTGGCCTCTCTGTTGCAAAACATGTCAAAGAAGTTTATGGTGTTGAGGTAATTCCAGAAGCGGTTGAGAATAGTAAAAAGAATGCTCAGCTGAACAATATTTCAAACGCCCACTATGTCTGTGACACAGCTGAAAATGCTATGAAAAATTGGCTCAAGGAGGGAATTCAACCAACCGTTATCTTGGTTGATCCTCCACGCAAGGGGCTTACAGAAAGCTTTATCAAGGCAAGTAGCCAAACAGGAGCAAATCGTATTGCCTATATCTCCTGCAATGTCGCAACCATGGCACGTGATATCAAACTCTACCGAGAATTGGGATACGAGTTGAATAAAGTACAGCCGGTTGATCTTTTTCCGCAAACGCATCACGTGGAGTGTGTAGTGTTGCTACAACGAAAAAAAGGGTGAAAATCCTTGATTTTAAGCTATTTTACAAGCATTTTGTCTTTGTAGATAAAGGCAATTTTGACGTCAATAAAGTCCTAAAAAGGCACATAGATGTATATGTATTTGTAGATGTCGTTTGCGCATCGGAAAAATGAATACAACAATAAATATTTATCTAAAGAGAGAACAATTGTATATTGTTCTCCTTTTTTTATTTTCTGGAGGAAAAATGACAAAAGAATTACAATCATCACGCTATATTGTCATTTCATTTTTAGTACGTGAAATGGGAATTGATATTGTTGAAGCCATCTCTCTTATGGCTGAATTAGAAAAAAGTGGCTTGGTTCAATTGGAATCAAGTGGAGATTTAATACTCAAAGAACTTGGAGGAACGCTATGAAACGAATTACGGCAAATCAATACCAAACTTCAGAACGGTATTATAAATTACCTAAAATTCTTTTTGAGGATGAGAAATATATGGATATGAAATTAGAAGTAAAGGTGGCTTATTCTATTTTAAAAGATCGTTTAGAATTATCTCTTAGTCGTGGTTGGATAGATGAAGAAGGGGCGGTTTATTTAGTATTTTCTAATTCTAAACTGATGAGGCTGTTAGGTTGTTCTAAGTCAAAATTACTGTCCATCAAAAAAACTCTTAAAGAATATGACTTAATTGATGAAGTTCAACAGTCTTCAAGTGAGAAAGGAAGACTAGCTAATAAGATTTATTTAGGGGAGTTGTCTTCTACCCCAGTAGCTAATTCAAACAGGCCTAGTGTTAAAAAAAGACTAGGGCAGGTTGAAAATGAAACGGGCCCCGTCTCACATTCAGCCTCTAGTGAGACTGAAGTTAGTGAGACTAAATATAGTGAGACTGATTCTTTATTTATTGAGGATGAGGAAGAAAGGAATACTCAACCTATCTTGAGAAGAAAAGTAGAAAAGGTCACAAAATATGATCGAGAGTATATTTGGGGATTGGTACAAGATCAATTTAGACGAGAGGGTTTTTCTGAAACAGCCAGTGATATAGCTATGACTGATTTTGAGAGAATCTATCAATATGCTCTAGATAATGTTCGCTTTGTTAGACGAGCGGAAGTACTTGCTGAATTTGTGTTTAATGGCTTGTATTCCGTTTGGAATAACCGTGTTAGAAAAGGAGGTGGTTAAATGTCGCCAATCGAGTGGATATTAGTTATGCTCATTGTCATTTCAAGTGGTGTGACTTTTTGGACATTGATAGTCGATCAGAAAGGGGGTATAAAGAAATGAGATTTATTGATTTATTTTCAGGTATAGGTGGATTTAGACTTGGAATGGAAAGTGTTGGACACGAGTGTATTGGATTTTGTGAGATTGATAAATTTGCTAGGAAATCTTATAAGTCCATTTTTCAAACGGAAGGAGAAATAGAATTTCATGACATACGAGATGTTTCAGATGACGAATTTAAAAAACTTAGAGGGAAAGTCGATGTCATCTGTGGGGGATTCCCTTGTCAAGCATTTTCAATCGCAGGAAGACGATTGGGATTTGAAGATACTAGAGGAACTTTGTTCTTTGAAATTGCTCGGGCGGCCAAACAAATCCAACCACGTTTTCTTTTTCTTGAAAATGTTAAAGGCCTACTCAATCACGATAAGGGACGGACGTTCACCACAATCCTTACCACACTTGATGAGTTGGGGTTTGATGTTGAGTGGCAGGTGCTTAACAGTAAGGATTTTGGCGTTCCCCAAAACAGAGAGAGGGTGTTTATTATCGGACATTCTAGAAAGAGATGTACCAGACTCTTATTTCCTTTCAGACGAGAAGGTCAAGCAACTAACTCTGAGACTTTAAAAATATTAGGGAATTTGAATCCATCAAAAAGTGGAATGAGTGGTAAAGTCTATTATTCAGAAGGTCTTGCGCCAACCTTAGTTCGTGGAAAAGGAGAAGGATTTAAAGTTGCGATTCCTTGTATGACACCAGACAGATTAGAAAAAAGACAAAATGGTAGACGTTTCAAGGATAATCAAGAGCCAATGTTTACTTTAAATACTCAGGATCGCCATGGTATTGTCGTTGTTGGAGATTTACCAACTAGCTTTAAGGAAACAGGTCGCGTCTATGGAAGTGAGGGCTTATCTCCAACACTGACTACGATGCAAGGTGGAGATAAAATCCCCAAAATACTGATTCCAGAACCAATCCAATTTCTAAAAGTCCGAGAGGCAACGAAAAAAGGATATGCTCAAGCAGAGATTGGGGATTCAATCAATTTAGAAAGACCAAGTTCTCAGTATCGTCGTGGTAGAGTTGGAAAAGGCATAGCGAATACGTTAACAACTAGTGGTCAAATGGGAGTAGTAGTGGCTAGCTATGAAGGAGAAGATAAGCAAGTTTATCAAGTAGCCGGTGTCTTGATAGATGGACAATTTTACCGTTTGAGAATACGACGAATCACTCCTAAAGAGTGTTTTCGCCTACAGGGCTTTCCTGATTGGGCTTTTGAAGCTGCTAGAAAAGTCTCTAGTAATAGTCAGCTCTATAAACAAGCTGGTAATAGTGTAACCGTTCCTGTGATTGCCACAATCGCAAAGAAATTAAAAGAAATCGAGGAAAAAGATGAAAGCTTTAAATAAAGAGTCAATACTAGATTGTGATGAATTAGAAACAGAATTACATGATGCAGAAATCAGACAGCTGGATGAACAAATATTTTTGATGCCCAATTATCCATGTGAGTTTGAGGTGACATTTTTAGATGATTACCATAAAAAACACAACTACCCCCTATTTTACGAATCCTACCTTCAAAACGTTATGGAATTCCTTGAAAGTCAGGATATAAAGAACGGAGCTGATGCCTTTGTAGATGATCATCAAAATCTTGTTTTTGTTTTATATGGACAAGGCTATCGAGCCGAGGGAAAAGAGGGAATACTTACCACCCAAGTAACTGTAAAAGCTTATGATGAAGACAAGCAACCGATTAACTTCGCAAATTTATTAGATTCCTTAATCGTATCAGAATATCAAATGGAACCGAATCTTTGGGAGGTATCCCATGATTGATCTCTATCTAAGTAAAAATAGCCAAAGAAATCAACTTCTTTTGGATTTCTTTCAAAAGTATGGTATAGAGGTCACTCCTCATTCTATTTCTGAAATGACAAAGGACAAATTAATTGAAATGATGAGCTATTCTTCAGATTGTTTTGAGTTTTTATCTCCCAATTTATTGCGATTTAAGAACCGTGACAATCTAAGATTAACGGATTTCATCGAGATGATATTAAAAAAATCCTGAACTAACCATCAGACTTCCTCTTGCGATTTCAAATAAGCGAGTTTATCCAAATCTGAATCTGGAGGAGGCTAGAGCTTTATTGCCAAGAGATACGAAACAATTGATTTACATGGCACAAACACATTATTTATCAAGTTAAAGGAGAAGCAATATGGCTGAACGATTTTGGGAGAACTTGTCCATTATTTTGGCTGAAAGAAATATCAGCTGGATTGAGTTAACCAGAAAAATGTTTGCGGGAGAGTTTCACTATCCAAGTGAATTGAATCGTTTGTATCAAAAGATTCGTCACTACAAGATGGAACAACGAATGCCTCAAAGTCCATGGGTAGAAAGGATTGTGCAGGTATTAGATTTAGATTATGAAGATTTATTTCGGAGGTAACTATGAAAAGAATAATTCCAGTTTATATATTCCAACAAGTAAATGTCCTATTGGTATCTCTATACTTACTGAAATTTCTTTGTAGCGGTGAGTTAACTATACTACAGATTCTCTATGGAGCGTCACTCATTTCTTTTTTATGGATGTATGGCCAACGTAAACAAGTGCATAAGATCGATATGAAATCTAGGATGAAATGGTTTGGTATTGGATTAGCTAGCCTACTGATTATAAGTCTATATTTTAGTCTAATCCATGCACAAGGAACCACGAATCAAGCAAACTTAATTGGGCTTCAACATCAAGTTCCTTGGTTTTCATTTTTATTGTTTTTAATCAATGCGAGTATGGTTGAAGAATTTCTGTATCGAGAAATTTTATGGAACTTGGTTAGAAAATTAGATATTCGAGTTGCTTTGACAAGTGTTTTATTTGCCTTAGCTCATCATCCAGGAACCATTCTAGCTTGGTGTTTATATGTTTCACTTGGGATGTTTTTAGGGCTTGTACGCTATAAATCGGACTTATGGGGAAGTATAGGTCTACATTTGGTGTGGAATCTACTGGTTTATATTTTGTTGCTTTTTTAGACCAAATTAGCTTGTTTTAGGGAAATGAAATGCTAACATATATAGAAGATGTTAGCATTTTGTTTCTAAGAAAGGAGAATGACATGGTTGATAAAAGAGAGAAACTGATGAACTCTTTCAATCAGTATGGCTTTTTAACTTTTAAACAAGTAATAGATGAAAATTTACACTACAAAACCTTATTGAAAATGGTTACAGAAGGAAAAATCGATGCTCAAGAAAAAGGGTTATATCGCTTACCTGATATTTATTTAGATGAGTGGTTTGTCCTTCAGTATCGATTTCCAAAGGGAATCTTTTCTTTGGAGACAGCACTTTGGTTACATGGTTTATCTTTGACTATCCCTTTTAACATGACGATGAGTTTTCCTTATGGTACGAATACCAAAAACATTAAGGAAGCAGATATATGTCCTATTATTTTACGCTCTCACTATAGTGAAGGAATTATTGAAATAGAGCGCCTTCCTGGTCAATTTATTAAAGTTTATGAAGTTGAACGAGTTTTGGTTGAATGTCTAAGACCAGTTCATCAGGTGGATCTTCAAATTATTGCACCAGCCTTTAAAAAATATTTTCAACAGAATCAAATTCATTTACACAAATTATTTTATTATGCCCAGCTATTTAAGGTAACTGATAAGTTACAATCTTATACGGAGGTACTATCTTAATGTTTTCAAATGCCAATAGCTTTAAAGCAAAAATCAAAAACATTTCAAAAGATAAGGGAATTCCAGCTCAACAAGTACAACAACATTATTTAATTGAGCAAGTGTTAAAGCTGATTTCTACTAGTTCTTATAGAGATTCCTTCATTGTAAAAGGAGGGTATCTAATAGGTCAAATGATTGGACTAGATAAGCGAACCACAATGGATTTAGATGTCACTCTGAAGGGAACCGAAATGAGCAGAGAAAATTTGATTCATATCTTTGAAGAGATTCTTTGTTCTAAAACTGATGGATTTTCATTTTCAGTAGATAAGCTAGAGCCTATTCGCCAAGATGATGAATATGGAGGATTTTCATTAAAATTAAATGCAGCTTTTGATACATTAAAGGAGGTTGTTTTTATTGATATTACTACTGGTGATAAGATCACACCAAGAGAAATTACTTATTCAATGACTTCTATCTTTACTAATGAAAGCATCAAGATATGGACATATAATCTAGAGACTGTACTTGCTGAAAAGTTAGATAAGAAATATATTCAAGATTAAAGAAATTATCCAGTGGATGATTTCTTCATGAGTATGAAAATTTGAGAACAAGTAAAGCATGATATAGCACTAGATAAATTGAGTGTAAAAGAATATGAGGATCCCTTTAGGGATAGTGGTAAGTAATACTAAAGCCTCTTTAAGAGGCAAGTGACGTGTCAAGAGCAATGAGGCTTGAACAACGTGAAAGCCAGCGTCTTTAGGCGCTGGCTGGTAATTTGGGCTTATAGCCCTGATTCAAACCACCCGTTTGACGGGTGGTCATGATTTTTTATAGAGTGACATATTTAATGCCATAGGCTGATAACTTACTTGATGATCGTCTTTAATCAATTGACTGTAAGCAACAAATCCGAACTGTTCATAAAATTGAATGACTTTAGGATGATTGATGCTATCTAAAAATACCATCTGAGTTCCTACAATTGCTCGAAATTCTTCAATTTTTTGAATTACAATTTCAAATAACTCTTGTCCTGATAGTTTATTTAGCTTTGTGTTTTTGCCGAATTGACCGATAAGTAACACAGGGAGATAATCAATATTTTTGGGACTTTTCCCTTTTAGGACGAGTTTCTTTTTTAAGGATTTCTCTAAATCAGAAATATCAACAACTTTGAGAGATAAACTAAAGAATCCTATGATGTTATTTGTTTCAGTTTCTTCAACGATAAAATTACGAGAACGATGTTGTTTTTCAAAATTGGGAGCTTTATCAGATAGATAAGTCAACATCTCTTCATTACCGTTGAAATTAACATTTTCTAAAATGATAGTTTTAAATAGCTCCTGAACTTGTTTCTCAGTTTTATCAGGAGCCAGCACTTGAATATTTTCAAGATATTGTTTAAGTGGTGTTACTTGAATTGTCATCTTACAGATACTTTGAAATGAGTTTATTTTTCGTTGGAGCGGTAGCGTTTTGTGATTCAATAGATTTCAAGACTGCTTGTAGCTTTTTAGATGGTTTATGATTAAGAATTTTTAGAGCATCTTCGTTTGTTAGTTTTATATCACGTGTTAAACTGATTGTAGCCATTTGTTCTACCTCCTGTTTCTACTTAAATTCATTATAGCTTATTTTGAACAAAAGTTCAATCTAAAGATAGTGTATGTTTTCTATAGTGTATAAATCCAAAATAAGTTTTTCTCTTGCATTTGTAGCTCATATTCGTTAGAATAATGGTGTAAATGAGTGGTCGGCTCATGGTCAATCTGATAGTAATCTTGGACATAAGGGCCAAGCGGTGGCGGACACCAGAACGAAATCCGATAGCAATCTTGGACGTAAGGGCCAAGCGGTGGCAGACACCAGAATAAACCGACTGACTAGGTGGCTTACAGACTCTGTAAACCACCTTTTTTGTGAGGAAAATATGGAAAATTCTAGAGATTATCGTAATCCAAATTACACCGAAAAAATAAAACTTCAGCGTTTTTTTACTCAGTTACAAATTGCGGCTTCTTTTTTTAAAGAACACTTTGTTGGCAAAATCATGTATTATGAAACGGAAATAGAAAGTGTTGAACTTCATTTTTCACCTACTAATTTCATGCACCTATGTGGTGTTGATTACCTAAAAGGTGCAGGCAGTTTCTTTGATGATTGTTTAAATAGACATGTCATAATTGATGAGTTGAAAATAAAAAAAGATGGAACCACGATGCAAAAGTTGCAAGTTTTAGGATCCATTGAGGAGTTATTGGGAAACCATGTTCATCTAACTGGTTCAGGACGTTATTTGTATTTGGAGTTTGATTATGCTCTACGTACAAGAAAACAGATACTAGCATTAACATTGAAAGAGACATCAAGGAAAATTGTTCCTCAATCTTTATTAGATTTGAAGAGAAAGACAGTATTTCCAAAAGGTCAAAAAGTAATTTCAATTTACTCAAAACATTTACAAACGTCGGAACTTTTTTATTATTTAAAAGATTAGTTTACATATCTTTTGTGGCATAAAACATATTTTATCATTATAAGGAGAACGCAGTTTTGGCTCGTTCTTTTTTTGTTGATGATATGCTCTAAACAACCTACACTAGATTGGATATGAAATAGTTTGTGATTACATAATTTATCTTCAGGGAAGTTATGGACATTATCTCAATTTCTGTTATGATAGACATCTCTAACAATTTCCGTTATAACAGACATTGACTTACAAAGTATTTCTTTTCTGAACATATTAGCGTTATAATATAAATGCAGTGTTACACTGTAGAATATTAAGAAAATAGGATACTGTAGGTTTAAAATAAATGTGTAAGATAAATAGTTGGATTAGTAAAAGTTTCAAGTCTGATAAGAACAATATTACATTTCATACAACTGAATGTATATATTTTATAAGAGAGAGGGATGCTTGATTGGGGAAAATCATTCAAAATACAGTTATAAGGATTTTAATAAGAATGAAAGTGTGATATTTCTTTTTCATTAATCTTCTAAATGTATTAAAATCAAGCTTTCCACTTATGTATTCTGCTAATAAACTTCAATACATTTCAATAGATTTTCAAAATTTGGTGGGGATTTTTATTATACTTTGTACGAGCTTTTCAATACCCTATCCCAACCTTTAAAATCCCCTAAGTTATTTACTCAAGGGATTTTTTATCTGCTTTTTTCATACTCAAACAGTCAGTCTAACTGTTTGATTTTCTTTGTGACTAACTCCCTAAAAATAGTAGAATTAGCTACTTTACTGATTTTACAAGATAATAACAAGACCTAAACGTATAATTTATTTAGGTTTACCAATTATGACTTTAACATTATCCAATAAGGTCTAACTCAACCGTCCCCAAAGTTAAATCCTTATGTATTTAATCAGAAAGATTATTTTTCGCATATTTTTTTATGTCTTTGGGATAAAATCCCTTATATTTTTTGAAGCATGTACTAAATTTACTGTGAGAGGAATATCCTACAGCCTCTGCTATATCTTGAATTTTAAGGGTAGAGTTCAGTAGGAGTAATTCCGCCATATTCATTCTCCGTCTTTGAGTATATTCTGTAATTGTGCATTGATATTTTTGCTTAAATAACTTTTTTAGTTTTGTGCCGCTCATAGTGGATATTTTTTCTAAAGTATCCTGTGAGATAGATGTTGCATAATGATCGTCTATATAATTGGCGACATTTTTCAAAGCCTCATCATCGGCAATAGATAGTGGATTGCTGTACTTATTTAAAAAAGAGTCTATTGTAATACTTAACCATTCCTTTGCCTTTGACTCAAAAAAGATTTCAGCAGCAGGAGATGCCATCTTGCAATTAAGGATATCTTTTGCGATTCTTTCTAAAGGCTTGTTTATTATAATGCTGGTATTAAAAAATAAATCTTCATAGTTACAGACTTTATTCTTATAAGAGGACAGGCATTGCTCTATCATGGACTGATTGAAATTTATACCGATTCCTAAATAAGGAGAGTTTTTGTGAAGTATAAACCTAAAGTCTTTAGAATTTTTTGTATTTATAGTATAAAGTGAATTTGAAGAAAGATTTTGATAAGGATTAAAACATTCACCGTTTGCTGTAACTAAATAAGATAAATAAAGGGAATAGAAATTATTCAAACCAGAAAAACTTGTATGGATAATTTCTTTTTTTATGAAAACATCATAAATATCAATAGTGAAATTATCGCCCTCGTAAAACCAATATATGCCTTCTGCATTATCCGTGCTAAAACGGAATTCATGTCCTACAGTGGAGTATTTTGTATTATCGATAGATTCATCTGTAGAAAAAAAGTTTTTAACAAAGTTATAAAAATCACTCATATTATACCTCCGTGCTTTATATTTTATCCCGAATAGACATTATCCCGAATAGACTTATTTAGCCATATCTAATTGATTGAAATCCTCATTTATTATAAAATAAATGATAAATAAAAACAAGAAAAACTATGCGTATTGCAAAAGAGTTTGAAAACAAGCCTCTAAAATCAGTCTAAAAAGGCTATTTATAGGGTTTGCTAATTTTAAAAAAAGGAGGAGTTGTTCAGTGAAGGATAAGAAGAAATCAATACTGAAAAGACTAATGGCTTACGGTGGTGAAAAAAGTTTTTTACTCTATATTGCTATTGTTATGTCTGCTGTATCAGGTGTCATGGTTTTGATGCCTATGGTATATATTCATAGAATTGTAAATAACTTAATTTTAAATGGGATGGTGAATTTTGATTATGTAAAGGAAAATTCAATTTATGCAGCAGTCTTTGCCGTTCTGGGGCTTTTTATATACCTAATAGGTTTAATTTTATCCCATATTTTTGCATTTGAAGTGGAAGATAACATTATTAAGACTTCCGTAACAAAACTAATAAACAAACCGCTTGGGTATTTCGATGACAAAGAAAGCGGAAGGATAAGAAATGTAATTGTGTCCGGAGCGTCTGAAACCCATTCTTTTATAGCGCATCAACTTCCTGATATGGCGATGACCATTATATCGCCAATCGTCCTGCTTGTATTTTTCTTCGTGTTTAACTGGAAGTTAGGACTTGCCAGTATGATACCGATGATTATCGGTATGACATTGATGTCATCTATGATGACAACCGAAACAAAAAAAATGAAGGATGAGTATTATGCAGGACTTTCCGATTTATCCTCTCAGACTGTGGAATATGTTCGAGGAATTCCTGTTGTTAAAACATTTGCACAAAGTGTTGAGAGCTTTGATAAGTTATATTCGTTAATCATAAAAACAAAAGACAATGTACTTAAGCTTACTATGAGTTATACGAATAAAATGTCGTGGTTTGAAACCGTTTCTACATCGACGGCATTTTTCTTGGTACCTGTGGCATTACTCTTAATAAAATTTAATGGAAACTTATCTAATGTAGTTGCAGATTCTGTTATTTACTTCCTAATAGGACCGGCATTTGCTACTTTTATTATGAGAACTGCGACGATTACACAATACAGTTATTTTGCAGAACTTGCTTTAGATAAAATTGAAAATATACTTGAGTTTGATGATTTTGTTTATGGAAATAAAACAAGTTCTGATGTTGGGATAGAGTTTAAAAATGTAAGCTTTTCTTATGAAGATGAAAATGTATTAGACGATATTTCATTTAAGGTGAATAAAGGAGAACGAGTTGCTTTAGTCGGATCATCAGGCAGTGGTAAAACTACTATAGCAAGGCTTGCTGCACGATTTTACGATATTAAAACAGGTGAAATTTATATTGGAGGAATTAATATAAAAGATTTTGAAAAAGAGGCTTTAATGAGAAAAATTGCTTTTGTTTTTCAAAACTCTAAACTATTTAAAATGAGTTTAAGAGATAATCTTTTAATCGGAAAGCCTGATGCAACTAATGAAGAAATTGACAATGCCTTAATCAATTCAGGGTCTAAAGATATTATTAAAAATTTAGATAAAGGACTTGATACTGTTTACGGAACTAAAGGCACATATTTTTCAGGAGGAGAGGCTCAAAGGATTTCTATAGCGAGAGCTTTTTTGAAAGATGCAGATATTATCATTTTAGATGAAGCTACAGCCTTTGCAGATCCTGAAAATGAACATTTGATTCAAGAGTCTTTTAAGAAGCTATCAAAAAACAAGACAACATTGATGATTGCTCATAGATTATCTACAGTAGTAGATGCGGATAAAATTCTTGTTATTGATAAGGGGAAAATTGTAGAAGAAGGCAAGCATTCAGATTTAATCGGTATGAGTGGGCATTACAAAAAACTTTGGGAAGAATATCAAAAATCCGTAAATTGGAAGATAGGAGGTTAAACATATGGTTTCTTATTTTATGAAAAAATATGCGATGTCAGAAAAAGGCGCTCTTAACTTAAAAAAAGCCATATTTTCACACACGCTTGTTAATTTAACTAAATTGTTCGCACCAATGATCGGTTTTATGTTTCTGTTTCAGTATATAGGCATTTTAAAAAGTATTGAGAGTTACAATTTTACTTCTATTCATTATATTGCACTAATTGTAGTAATGATGATTGTGATGTTCTTAATAGCGAGGTGGGATTATGTAAGACTTTACACCAATGTGTACAACGAGAGTGCAAATTCAAGAATTGAGTTAGCGGAAAAGTTAAAGAAATTACCTCTTTCTTATTTTGGTAAAAGAGATTTGGCAGACCTTGCGGAAACCATGATGAATGACATGAACTTATATGAAACAATTTTTTCTCATGCTGTACCTCATATATATTCAACGGCTATATCCACAAGTATTATTGCTTTAATGCTTATCTTCTATAATTGGAAACTTGCACTTGCAGCCCTTTGGGTAATTCCCATTTCTATTTTGATTATATTTTTATCAAAGAAAAGTCAGAAAAAAATAGTACAAGGCTGGATAGATGATAATCGTAAGGTTTTTGATAATCTACAGGAAAATATAGAGCAGATAGAGCAAATAAAATCTTACAACTTAGAAGATAGGATGTTAAATGATTTTTTTAAAAAATTAAATGCATCCACAAAACAGAAGACGAAAGGTGAAGTTGTAGCCGGAACACTTACAGGAATAGCTGCCGCAATTTTAAAGCTTGGAATTATAAGTGTTGCCGTTATCGGCGTCAACATGCTTATGGCAGGGGAGGTAAGTGCGCTGGTTTATATCGCATTTTTAATGCTTACAGCAAGTATTTATCTTCCTATAGAAGGAATAATCACCTTTATGTCAATGATAGTTATGCTTGATGCGGTTGTAGGGAGAATAAAGGAAATAAAGACCATGCCTGTTCAAAAAGGCAAAAAAGATATTGACATTAAAAATTACGATATTGAGTTCAAGGATGTTTATTTCGGATATGATGATTATTCTGTAATAAATTGTGTGAGCTTTACTGCAAAGCAGGGTGAAATCACTGCGCTAATCGGTTCAAGCGGAAGCGGAAAAACAACTCTCACCAAGCTTGCTGCAAGATTTTGGGATATAGATAAAGGAAAGATTTTGATAGGGGGAGAGGACATCGGTAAAATTGATCCGGAAACACTCCTTAAAAATTTCTCTATCGTTTTCCAAGATGTTACTCTTTTTAATTCAAGCATAAAAGATAATATAAAAATCGGTAAAAAAGATGCTACAGATGAAGAGATTATAAGAGCGGCTAAAATAGCAAGATGTTATGAATTTATAGACAAAATGCCGGATGGAATAGATACAGTAATAGGTGAAAACGGACAAAGACTTTCAGGCGGAGAAAGACAAAGAATCTCAATAGCAAGGGCAATACTAAAAGACGCACCAATCATATTGCTTGATGAGGCTACAGCATCTCTGGATGTTGAAAATGAAAGTCTAATTCAAGAGGCTTTATCCGAACTTATAAAAGAAAAAACGGCAATTGTTATTGCTCATAGATTAAGAACAATAAGAAATGCAAACAAAATCGTTTTATTAAATGCCGGAAAAATAGAAGCGATAGGGACAGATGAAGAACTTTGTAAAAGCTCGGAATTTTATAAAGCAATGCTTAGAAAATCAAATATTCAGTGAAAACTTATTTAGAAGGAAAATATAAAAATGGAAAAATTAAGAATTAAAGATTTAGTTACGATAGGTGTATTTACAGTAATATATTTTGTACTTATGTTTGCTTCGGGAATGATTGGTATTGTACCGATTTTATACTTGGCATACCCTACACTGGCAGGCATTATAACAGGAATAGTTATAATGCTCTTTATGGCAAAAGTTCAAAAATCATGGGGATTATTTATACTTGGGTTGATTTGTAGTCTTTTAGCAATTGCAATGGGAAATACATATGTAATATTGATACATGCTGTAATCAGTATGGCAATTGCGGAACTTTTAAGAAAAAAAGGAGAATATAAATCATTTAAATTTAATATGCTCTCATTTGCCGTATTCAACACTTGGATTTGTGGTTTCCTTATGCAAGTTTTGTTGGCTAAAGACAAGGTTATTAAACTGGCGGAAACAGGCGGTATGGGTCACGATTATATAATGAAGCTCATAGCACTTTTGAATTATCGAAGTATGGTATTAGTATATATCGGTGCTGTTGTCGGCGGGATACTCGGCGCATATATCGGTAAAGTCTTTTTGAAAAAGCATTTCGAAAAAGCTGGTATTGTATAATGCTCGTTTCTTTAGACAATCCATATAATCCCAATCCAATTAGTAAAATTTTAGTAAGTTTTTCACTTGGATTTGCTGTATTTTATAAAGTAAATACCTATTTTGAATGGGGAATTGTGCTTCTTATTTCATTTCTTTTTTTAATGAATGGATTTAAGAAAGAAGCCTTAAAAAACATATCATTTTTTGGGGTTCTTTCTTTGATACCTAATCTTGATGTAATTAGAAATATGAATGCGATTTTAATGATGTTTTTTATGCTATTTGCTGTATGTAAGATGTTTTATCTTCCATTTAGTGCGGGAAGTTTTTTTTTAAAAACATCGGATGTAGGAAGTGTAATATCCTCAATGGATAAAATGAATTTACCTCGTACTGTTTCTATACCAATTGCTGTAATGTTTAGGTTTTTTCCTTCATTTAGGGAAGAAAGTCACAATATAAAACTTGCTATGAAAATAAGGGGTATTACATTTAAAAATCCAATTTCATACATCGAGTATGTAATTGTGCCTTTACTTGTTATGTCTTCTAATATTTCTGATGATATTGCAAAGGCAGCAGAAACAAAATGTATTGAAAATCCTGTTAAAAAAACTAGGTACATATCCGTCAAAACGAAAACAGTTGATTTTGTTTATGTGCTTTCAATACTGATTATGGTTATAGGAGGAGCTTTATGGTAGAAATTGAAAATTTATCTCTATCTTATGGAAATTCTCCTAAAGTGTTAAAAAACATTTCTTTAGATGTAAAAAAAGGCGAATGTGTATTATTTACTGGGAAAAGTGGTAGCGGAAAATCTTCAATTATAAATTCTATCAATGGGTTAGCTGTACGATATGATGGAGCTTCTATGGGTGGTACCATCAGGATTGATAATAAAGATATTAAAAACCTCGAATTATACGAAATATCGCTCTTAGTATCAAATGTATTTCAAAATCCAAAGACACACTTTTTCAATATAAATACTACTCTTGAATTACTTCTCTATTTGGAGAATATAGGACTTTCAAAAAAACAAATGGATGAGAGACTAAATGATATGTTGGATTTGTTTCCGATAGAACATCTTTTAAATAGAGATATTTTTAAGCTTTCGGGTGGAGAAAAGCAGATTTTATGTATTGCTGCAAGTTATATATCTGGAACGGAAATCATTGTTTTAGATGAGCCTTCATCAAATCTTGATGAAGAAAACATTTTAATCATAAAAGAAATGCTTATAAAACTTAAAGATAAGGGGAAAACTCTTATAATCTCAGAACATAGAATATTTTATCTAATGGATATTGTAGATAGAGTTTTTTTGATTAAAGATGGGGAAATACAAAAGGAATATACTCAAATAGATTTTATGAAAATACCGTCTGAAAAGCTAAAGAAGTTAGGTTTAAGAAATAAGAATAGAGTAAAACTTACAGTACCCGAAAATGAAAATAAGGGAAATTTAGAAGTAAAAAACATTGAATTTAAGTTTAATGGCATAGATAAAAAATTGCATTTAAAAGACCTCTCTTTTGAAATGGGAAAAATTTACGGCATAGTAGGAACAAACGGACTTGGTAAATCCACTTTGCTCAGATGCCTTATAGGCTTAGAAAGAAAATCGAAGGATGAAATCTATTTGGACGGCAAAAGACTTTCAAAATCAGATAGGCTAAAAATATCATCCCTTGTAATGCAGGATGTTAATCATCAGCTTTTTACCGATTCTATTGCAAGTGAAGTAGGTCTTGGAATAAAAAATATTGAAAGTAGTTATGTTGAAAATATTCTGAAAAAACTTGATTTATATGAATCAAAAGATCGTCATCCAATGAGCTTGTCAGGTGGACAAAAGCAAAGGGTAGCAATTGCATCTGTACTATGTAAAAAATCTAAACTTATGTTTTTTGATGAGCCTACTAGTGGAATGGATTATTGCAATATGATGAACATATCCCATCTGATCAACGAATGTAAAAGCGATAAGAAAATAATATTCATTGTTTCACATGACCAAGAATTTTTAAATTCGATAGCTGACAATGTTATATATTTGTAAATATCCATAGTGATACTCATATTTGAAAAATCAAAATAAAGGAGATTTAAAGATGTAAGGAGATAAAAATATGAAATATCATGACATGATAATAGAAAATATAAGTGTATGTGAATTTCTTTTATCGTGTGAAAGTAAGATATTTTGTTTAGGAAAATTTTTATGCGTTATTAAATAATATAATAGAAAAAGAATACATTTCTAAAAGAGGACTTTTTACGCCAAAGTGTAGAAGTCCTCCTTTTTTATTATCACTAACGGAAAAGGAGAGAATGGGAGTCGCTTAACCTTATATTCCATTCATAATGGCCGTGCGATTGAGGGGACAAGAGTTCTAACGGGTGATGTTATCGGTGAAACACCAGATAATACAGGTTTGAAAGTTTCTTATCAAAAGTATAAGAACAAGAAAGAAAAATTGGTGTATGTCAATCCTCAATTTTATTTCCCAAAAGTCATTCAACTTCAGACTACTATTTTACCAGCAATTAGTCAGTTTGGTGGGGATGAGTTTGAATGAGCAAAACATATTTATGAGTTTTTGAAATCTCAAGGGCCAAGCGGTGGTAGACACCAGAATAAACCGACTGACTAGGTGGCTTACAGGTTCTGTAAGTCGTCTTTTTTACTTTAATAGTAATGTTTTACATTTTAAGGAGAACGCAGTTTTGGCTCGTTCTCTTTTTTTGTTGTGATACTTCTTTCAAGGAATATTTGATAGGATTGGAGTGAAAAAAGATTAACTAGGAAAGAAGGAAGTATATGGAAGCCATTTATCAACGTGATTCGGATCAAGATGGATTAACTGATGCTCAAGAATTGGCGCTAGGAACCAATCCTCTTAGCGCAGATTCTGATGGTGATGGTCGTTCAGATTTATTGGAAATAGAAGAAGGAACCAATCCCTTAGAAAAGGATTTACAAGACATAGACCAAACAAGTCTAACGGAACCGTCATCAGTATTTATGGAAATGAAACAAAAGATTTCAGATATGATGGAGAGTCACTACAAGGAATTTATACAGGCTCTGATTAGTATTGAAACAGGGATTGAAAACCAACAAGACCTAGAAGACTTATATACTTACTACATGAGAACAGATGCCGTTTCTCTTTTGTCTAGTGATTTAGAAACCAGTCCTCAAGAGGTTGAAATGGAGATAGAGTTGTAGGGAAATCATGTGATTCTCCTATTTTCGTATAGATGAAAGGAGCGAGTATGGAAGTAATGCAATTATTGGCTATGTTTCGTGGAACGATTCCAAAAGATAGGGAGAAAATGGACCTATTTCTTCGTTATCAAGCGCAACATTTTGATGAGAAATGGCAGGACTTGGTAGAGAGTTTTTTGGCTGAAGAGAGCAAGATAGAAGAGATACCTCATGTCTATTCATTTCATCAAGATATTATTTCTTTCCTAGAGGCTAGTTCTGAAAATAATGACCAAGATTTAGAAAGTTACACAAGAAATTTTGGACAAGCAGGTCTAAGTAAATTATCTCAATTAAGTAATTTTGAGAAAAACTTGGTGCTAGAAGTCGCAACCTATAACCTTTCCACTCGATTTTACATCCAATCTGAAAAAGAGAAGTTAGAACCATTAAGTGAGCTTGTATTTCATCAGAATCAGGATGTCAATTTAGTCAATGTCTATCGGGTTGCGAATAATCTATCTGACCGTGTTAGTAGAGATATAGAGGAATTTCTTCTAATGGTTGACTCAAAAGAGCTTAAAAAAGAAGTTCTTGAGATTCATTTTGAAGAAAAAGAGGGAGATGTTCTAGCTTATTTGGGTTCTGAATTAGTGGCTACTTTAGATACCGTGACGGATCTTGTCCATCATGAAGAAAACTACCAACAACTCCCACTGACACAAAAGCTGAAGATTATTACTCATTTTGATGATGTAAAAGCTAGAAGCGAAAAGTCTAATCAAGTAGAGGAAGTTTTATCTCCTTCAAGTGGTATTGAACAGGAAACGGAAGAAACGAACTCTTTTTCTAATGTCGATAAAATTGTAGAAGAAGCTTTGAAGGAATATCCAATCGGTTCACAAGTAAGTTATAAAGGACAAGTATTTCAGTTGGTTTCGATTGAAAATGCACAGTTAAATGACTTAGTTCGCCTAGAGTTATTCAATGATTCCAACCAGTTATTTGAAGAGAATCCTATCTTATACTTGAACACTTTGGAAGAGATTGAACAAGTATTGTCTCTCGTAGAACTTGAAAAAGAAGATTCAGAGATTGAGATTGATTCATCAAGTAAAAGTCAGGAAATAGATTTGTTTTCCTACCTGGAAGAAGAAAATGAAAATGAAAAGGATAAGGACAAGGAAACAAAACCTTTAATTTCGGGTATAAAAGAGACGGATGTCCCTGTTCAAGATTTTGTTTTTCCAGATGATTTAGAGGACTTTTATCCTAAGACAAATCGAGAAAAGATTGAAACGAATATCGCCGCAATTGAACTTGTTAAAAGATTAGAAAAAGAGGGACGACAAGCAAGTCCAGAAGAACAAGAACTACTAGCCAAGTATGTTGGATGGGGTGGTCTTGCCAATGAATTTTTTGATGAACTCAATCCAAAGTATGAGGCAGAACGTTTAACTCTTAAGAGCTTAGTAAGTAAATCAGAATACTCTACCATGAAACAAAGTTCTCTCACAGCCTATTATACAGACCCGATGATTATTCGCCAGATTTGGCAAAAGTTACTGGATGATGGTTTTGAGGGAGGAAGAATTTTAGATCCTTCTATGGGGACTGGGAACTTCTTTGCGGCGATGCCTAGAAGTATACGAGAGAAATCAGAACTCTATGGAGTTGAATTAGACAGTGTGACAGGCGCAATCGCAAAACAACTTCATCCCAATACTCATATTGAAGTGCGAGGATTTGAAGAAGTGCCCTATCAAAATAATAGTTTTGATTTAGTCTTAACGAATGTTCCTTTTGGAAATTTTCGCATTGCCGATAAAAACTATGATAAACCTTATATGATTCATGATTACTTTGTCAAACACTCACTTGATTTAGTAAGAGACGGAGGACAAGTGTCGATTATCTCATCTATTGGGACAATGGATAAGCGGACAGATAATGTCTTACAAGAGATTAAATCCAACACTCATTTTTTAGGGGGAGTTCGTTTGCCGGATACGGCTTTTAAAAAGATTGCAGGTACTCGAGTGACCACAGATCTCCTCTTCTTTCAAAAGGATCAAGCAAAGAATCTTAATGAAGAGGAACTTGTTTTTAGTGGTTCTATTCTCTTTGAGGAGGATAAGCGTGTCTGGATCAATCCTTATTTTGATGGGAAATACAACACACAAGTTTTGGGTGAATATGAGGTACGTAATTTTAATGGAGGAACTCTCAATGTTAAGGGGGTATCAGAAACATTAGCTACTGACATAATGGAAGCATTAGAGAATGTGGAAGAACCTAAACCAATTGACAATTCTTTGAAAGCACCTGTTTTTATCCAAGAAGAAGTGGATAATTCTATTCCAAGTCGTATACGTGAGGACTTAGCGCTCTATTCTTTTGGATATGAGGGAAATCAAATTTATTACCGAGATACGCATGGCATTCGGAAAAGTTCAAAAGTGGACGAAATTAGTTATTATGTAGACGAGAAGGGAGATTTTAGAGCCTGGGACAGTTCTTTGTCTGTACATAAAATAGATCGATTCGTGCAACTTCATTTGACAGATGAGGAAGCACTAGATGTATACAAGTCAGAAGAAGCGAGTAAAAGAGGGAAATATAAGGGCTTGTTCAAAAAAACGGTCTTTTATGAAAGTCCCTTATCGGATAAGGACATTAGTCGCATTAAGGGAATGGTTGATTTAAGAGAGACCTATCAATCCTTAATTGAAATTCAACGCCATCAAGATTATAGTAGAACAGATTTTCAGGTATTACTTAGTAAACTCAATCGTAACTATGACCGTTTTGTAAGTCAATTTGGATACTTGAATGCCTCAGTCAATCGGAACTTATTTGATAGTGACGATAAGTATTCTTTACTAGCAAGTTTAGAAGATGAATACATCGATTCTAAAGACCAGAAAGTAAAATATAAAAAATCTTTAGCCTTTGAGAAAGCATTGGTTAGGCCGGAGAAAGTGATTACAAGAGTATCAACAGCTTTAGATGCCTTAAACTCCAGTTTATCGGATGGTAGAGGGGTTGATTTAGACTATATGGTATCAATTTATCCCGAACATAGCCAAGCTGCTATTTTAGATGAGTTAGGAGACCAGATTTTAATGGATCCAGAAAGCTATTTAAGAGGGGAAAGAAAATACCTTTCTAAGAATCAGTTTTTATCAGGAGACATTCTCAATAAGATAGAAGTAGTTCAACTATTAGCAGAGGAAAACAACCAAGAATATGACTGGTCCCATGCTTTAGATTTGTTAGAATCTGTTCGCCCTCCACGGATTCATCTGGCAGATATTGAGTTTAAAATAGGCTCACGTTGGATCCCTCAATCCGTTTATGGTAAATTTGCCTTTGAATGTTTTACCAATCGTGAATTTGAATTGTCTTCGTCAGAGGTTGCACAGGTCATTGAAGTGAATCCTGTTGATGGGCAGATTCATTTAAGGACATCATTTGCTTATCGCTATCCAAGTGCCAAAGATAGTAGTCTTGGAGTCAGTGGCTCACGTTATGATACAGGAAGAAAGATTTTTGAGAATTTACTAAATTCAAACCAACCGACGATTACCATGACTGTTACGGAAGGAGAAAAGAAAAAGGCCATCACAGATTTGGAAAAAACTTCGGTTCTAAGAGCGAAAGAGCAGCATTTACAAGAACTCTTTCAAGACTTTGTCTCACGGTATCCAGAAGTCCAACAAGTCATTGAAGAAAGCTATAATCGTCTTTATAATCGGACGGTTAGTCGAGAGTATGACGGTAGTCATCTAGTCATTGATGGCTTGGCACAAAACATCAGTCTTCGTCCTCACCAAGAGAATGCCATTCAAAGAATCGTAGAAGAAAAAAGAGCCTTGTTAGCTCATGAGGTAGGTTCAGGAAAGACCTTGACCATGCTTGGTGCTGGGTTTAAATTAAAGGAGTTGGGGATGGTTCATAAGCCCTTGTATGTAGTACCCTCTAGTTTGTCTGCTCAATTTGGCCAAGAAATCATGAAATTTTTCCCTACTAAAAAAGTCTTTGTGACCACTAAGAAAGATTTTGTGAAGGCGAGAAGAAAACAATTTGTATCACGTATTATTACAGGAGATTACGATGCTATTGTCATTGGGGATTCTCAATTTGAAAAAATCCCTGTCAGTAAGGAAAGACAGATGAACTATATAGAGGATAAACTCAATGAACTACGAGAGATTAAAACACATTCTGAAAATAAGTATACCGTTAAAGAAGCGGAACAATCAATAAGTGGTCTAGAGAAACAATTGGAAGAACTCCAACGCTTTAATCGTGATAGTTTTATTGATTTTGAGAACTTAGGAATTGATTTTCTCTTTGTGGATGAAGCACATCACTTTAAAAATATTCGTCCAATTACTGGACTTGGGAATGTAGCAGGTATTACCAATACAACCTCTAAGAAGAACGTGGATATGGAGATGAAGGTTCGACAGATTCAGGAAGAACATGATTTTAAAAATATTGTCTTTGCGACAGGAACACCTGTTTCCAATTCTATTAGTGAGTTGTATACTATGATGAACTATATTCAACCAGATATCTTAAAACGCTATCAAGTTGATTATTTTGACTCTTGGGTAGGTGCTTTTGGAGAAATTCAAAACTCTATGGAATTAGCTCCTACAGGGGATAAGTACCAACCTAAGAAACGATTTAAAAAGTTTGTCAATCTACCTGAGTTGATGAAAATCTATAAAGAAACAGCTGACATTCAAACACAAGATATGTTGGATTTACCTGTTCCAGAAGCTCATATTATCCCTATTGAGAGTGAGTTAACTGAAAACCAGAAACTCTATCTAGAAGAATTGGTTATGAGGTCAGATATGGTCAAATGTGGAACAGTTGATCCGAGTCAGGATAACATGTTAAAGATAACAGGTGAGGCACGGAAACTAGCAATTGATATGCGTTTATTGGACTCTAGTTATAGTCTAGCAGACAATCATAAACTGCTTCAGGTAGTGGATAATGTTGAAAGAATTTATCGTGAGGGAATGGAAAATAAGGCTACTCAGATGATTTTTTCAGATATTGGAACACCTAAGAAAAAGGACAATGGCTTTGATGTTTATTCTGAAATAAAGGCTTTATTAGTGGATAGAGGAATCCCTAGTAAGGAAATTGCCTTTGTACATGATGCCAATAGTGATGAAAAGAAGAATAGCTTGTCTCGAAAGGTCAATGCAGGAGAGGTGCGGATTCTTCTTGCGTCAACTGAAAAAGGAGGAACAGGTTTAAATGTTCAGAGCAAGATGAAAGCAGTTCATCACTTGGATGTACCGTGGAGACCAAGTGACATTCAGCAACGCAATGGACGGATTATCCGACAAGGAAATGAAAACAAGGAAGTGGATATTTACCACTATATTACCAAAGGTTCGTTTGATAATTATCTATGGGCAACTCAGGAGAACAAACTCCGTTATATTAAGCAGATTATGACTTCTAAGGAGCCGATTCGTGCTGCAGAAGACATTGATGAGCAGACCATGACAGCTTCTGATTTTAAGGCACTAGCAACAGGTAATCCTTATCTTAAATATAAGATGGAACTAGAGAATGATTTGACCCTATTAGAAAATCAAAGACGTGCCTTTCAACGCAGCAAGGATCACTATCGTCATACAATCTCTTACTGTGAAGAAAATATGCCCATTCTTGAGAAACGATTAAGCAAGTATGAAGGCGACATTCAACAGTCTGAAATGTCGAAAGACCAGGCATTTTCTATGACAGTAGGTAAGCAAGCGTTTGATCAACGAGCTGAAGCAGGGGAATCCCTACACCGTCTTATCCGTCATAATCAAGCTGACAGCAAAGAATTTCGTACCCTAGCAAGCTATCGAGGATTTGACATTAAAATGCTTAGTCTTTCAACAAATCAACCTCTTCCTGAAACCTTCTCTGTTAAGATTGTAGGAGAAAATCAATATTCTGTCAGTTTAGATTTGTATTCTCCTTTGGGGACAATTCAAAGACTTCAGCATACGATTGATCATATTAAAGATGACCAAGTGAAAACTCAGAACTTATTGGATGAATTAAAGGATAAATGGACTACTGCCAAGGTAGAAATTGAGAAAAATTTTCCAAAGGAAGAGGACTATCAAACAAAAAAGGCCGAATACAATGTACTCGCACCATTGATTGAAACAGAAACGGATTTAGATATTATTGATCAAGCCTTAAGACAATTCCACGAAAAAGGAAAAGAAAAGCAAGAACAACTTTCTTTTGAATTAGATTAAAAAATAGATACAAATAGCGGACAAGAAAAGAAAAACGCGGTAGAATAAAGATAGAAAGAAACGAGGTAACGATTATGATGGAAGATACCTATTATCAATTAGAAGAGGCCTTAGTACAGGGATTTCAAACACCTGAAGAATACCAAGCCTACAAGGAGTTAAAGGAACATTATGAGGAAGTGACAGGGGATTACAGTTTTTCTAAACGAGAACTCACTAGTCAACTGGAAATCTCTCTTCAGAATCATCGAGGTGTGGACTTTGAAGAACATGAAAAAGAGGAGTATTTGGACTTAGTTCAAAAATTAGAAGAGTTTGATTCCTCTCTTGCCACCCATTATCGTCAATTGATTGACTAGAAAGGAGAAAGTCATGAATGATTTACTCCTTATCCTAGTAATTTTTTTAGCAGTAGGAGGAATTCTCATTCTTTTATGGAGACTCTTTCTTATTGCCAGTGGGCTTTTTCTTATTGGTTTTGTAAGTTTTCTTATTTTCGTAGAGGTCTATGGAATTTATTTGTTCTTTACAGAGACTGAACTTTACACGGAAGATTTGGCACAGAATGGATTATTTGGTTTTACGACTTTCTTTATCATCTTTAACCTTGCTTTGCTTGTCTTGGCAGGCTGGGCAGGGTATAAGTGGAAGATAAGATGAATAAAATGGAGAAAACTCTAATGGTTCTTCTCCATTTTTTTATCTAATTGCTAATGTTGAAAATCGGAAGTGAAATGATACTTTCAAAGAATTCATTTTGGACACTAGCAAACGAAATAGAGCCCTGATGCAAATCAACAATTTGTTTTGAAATTTTTAGCCCAATTCCAGTCGTTCTAATTTTAGAAATATCAATGTTTTTAAAAGATAATTCATTAAGTTCAGCAATTTTTTCTGGTGAAGCTCCCTGTCCATTATCTTTGATTTCGACAATTACATTTGTATTTTTTTTGAATAAGTTGATTCTTATTGTGCAACCCTTTTCGTTATGTAAAACAGAGTTGTAGATGATATTATGGATAACTCTTGTGATTAAAAACTGCTCAATCATGATAGATTGATTAACAAGTGAACAATCGTAATCAAATTCAAATTCAAATTCATTCCAGATTTCTTGATTTAAAATATGGATGAGAATGTCTTTGAAGAAGGGGATAATTTTTGTTTCAGTCTGATTTAATTGAAGATGACCGGATGAAAGGCGGGCTACTATATTTAAGTCATTTAAAATATTTTGGATGTAATAGGATTCTGTCAATATTGGGCGAATATGCTTTTTAGACTGTGTATCTAGTTCAGAATCATTTAACAAGGACGCGTTAGAAATGATGACAGAAAGAGGTGTTTTGATATCGTGTGCAATTCCTGAAATCCATTGCTCTTTAAAGACTTCATTCTCTTTGAGTAGAGTATCGGTTTGATTAATTGCAGTTGTAAGATATTCTAGTTCTGATGTAGAATTTATTGGATTTTTCAAACCATCTGGGAGATTCTGAATAGCAGTTACAAGAGGCGCAATTTTACGATTGATATGCGTCACACCATAGTAGTAAAGAAAAGCGAAATAAAGGCAGTTGAAAAGCAATACTCCAAATGCTACTAGTGGAATTAGGCGAATACTATCTATATCTAAGTAATTATAACTATAACGAGCAATTTTATCTTTTGGAAAACCAACAACAATGATGTAGCCACCTTTTATCTGACTAAAAACAGGATAATCTGAAAGATAATAGCGAGAAAACTGTAAAATGTCCCCATAGTCAAATTGCGAAGGAATTTCTGTAGGTTTATACTGTTCGTACACTTGTTTTCCAGTCTGCTTATCCAATACCATTAGCCATAACTCTTGTTCTTTTAGACTAGAGATATCTTTTTTAGGTATGTGGACGTTATTTTTTGTGATGGTAATGTGTTCAGAAATTATTTTTACAGTCTCAGTAGCAGTTTGCTTTTCCCTAATGTAGAAAACAAAACTGGCAATTAGAATAATATTGGTAATAAAGATAATGATGGAAAAAAAGATAAATTTCTTTAGTGAATACCTTAAAATTTTGGTTTGGTTCATAATCATGATAACAATTTATATCCCAGCCCTTTAGCTGTCTTTAAATATTGAGGTTTTGAAGGATTTTCTTCTATTTTTTCTCGAATTTTCCGAATATGTACAGTCAAAGAGTTTTCATAACCAAAGCTATCCACTCCCCAAATCGTATCACAGAGAGATTCAGTTGAAACGATGTAATTTTTATTATCGTAAAGTTTTTTCAAAATCTTAATTTCAATTGGTGTAATAGAAATTTCTGCTCCATTCTTTTGTACTGTTGCATTCCGAAAACTTACCAAAGTCTGTCCAATCTGTATTGCTTCCTGTTCTGATTTATAGCTTCTCCGGAGCAGAGCCATAATACGATAGATAAGATTTTTTGGAATGAAGGGTTTTACGACATAATCATCACCACCAGCATTGAAACCAGCTACCTCATCTTCAGGATTATTTTTGGCAGTCAGAAAGAGGATAGGAGTATCGCCTTTTTTTCGGATATGTTTTGCTAATGTGTAGCCATCACCATCGGGGAGCATAATGTCCAAAAGGAAAAGGTCGAACTGCTCTGTTTCAATCATGCCCAAACTAGATTCTATATCATAGGCTGATGTTAGATTGGAAAATCCGTATGCAGTGAGAATATCTCTTATGGAAGAGTTTAAAATTTTATCGTCATCAATAATAAGGATGTGCTTATTCAGGAGTTGTTGTTCGAAATTCATAATCTTACCTCGCTTATCTATATTATACCATTTAAAAGAATGAAAAAAGCAAGATACTTTAATCTTAATGTAAAATTAAGGTTAGCTTAGTTTAAAATTAATCTAGCATGTCTATAATAAAGACATAACCTAGATAGAGATACTTCTCAAATAAATTTTAATCAGTGAGGTATTTCCAAATGGCTAAACAACAAATGAATCTCGTTGAGATTGAAGGAATGAATTCTCTTCAAGAATTAACTCTTGAAGAACTTGATAACGTTCTTGGTGCTGGTAGTGGAATAATTCATTTTATTCAGACAAAACAATGGTGATAGTGAGTCACCAATTAGATATTGTGAATTATGTTGATTCTATTATTTTTGTTGATAAGAGTAGTAGAGATGTTATCAAAGATACTCATGATAATTTGATTTATAGAAATCAAAATTATAGAAAATTATTTGATTTAGAGGAGGAAGTTCATAATGATTAGTAATGTTTTACAGATAAAAAACTTACAAAAGGGATTTAAGGACACTCAGGTAGTTAACCTTAGTTCCTTATCAGTTCAACAAGGTGAGATTTATGGTTTTCTAGGTCCAAATGGAGCTGGGAAAACAACCACCATGAAGATAATTTTGTCTTTGATTTCTCGTACAGCTGGGGAGATTGAAGTGTTCGGTCAATCTATAGGTACGGACAAGCAGTATCTTAATCAGATTGGCTCTATGATTGAAGAACCGTCTTATTATCCTAATTTGACAGGCTATGAAAATCTCTTGGTCTTCCAAAAAATCCTTGGATTTGATAAGAAAAATATTCAGGAAACATTGAAAATTGTTGGGTTAGATCAACCTAAAAACAAGAAAAAATTGGTTAAAGATTATTCTTTGGGTATGAAACAGCGCTTGGCTTTAGCCTTTGCCTTAGTCAAGAAACCGCGTTTGTTGATACTGGATGAGCCAACAAACGGGCTAGACCCAGCAGGGATTCATGAAATTCGGGAACTGATTATCAAGTTGGCAAAAGAACAGGGCATTACTGTATTTATCTCTACTCATATCCTTTCTGAAGTAGAGCATATAGCTGACCGTGTGGGGATTATCAATCATGGTCAACTGGTTTACGAGGGAGAAATTCGTAAAATTCAGTCTAATAAATGGCTGGAAGTGCGTGGGGATTTTAGAGGTCGACGTGAAGCCATTAGCCAAGTGTTATTTGGTTATCCGTGCAAGATGTTGGAGATACAAGAGGATAAACTCAAGCTGACTAACCTTGCCGATCAGCAGATTTCTAGTTTGTTACGAGATTTAATAGTCGAGAAAGTTCCAATTTATGAAGTGAAGCAAGAACAAGAAACCTTGGAATCTATCTTCCTCAACTTAACCAAGGAGTGAGTCTTATGTTGAATAATTTGTCTATTGAATTGCTCAAGGCAAAACGAACCAAATCCTTCCTCATTAGCATACTAGTTATGGGAGTCGGATTTGCTTGGGCAATTGCAGCCGCTACACGCTACCTAAGTAATCCAGACATGCACCAGATTAGCCTGATTTTCTATATGATAAAAGAAGTAAATGGCTTGATTCTCCCTATTGTGATTGCTCTCTTTGTATCGCGAATTGTCAAGAACGAGAAGGAGGGCAACACTTTCAAACTGCTTTTGGCAAATGGTGAAAATGTACGGCATATCTTTCTGAGTAAGCTTGGACTGACCATGTTCATTTTGATCTTTCTCGCTTTTTTGGAGGGAGTAGTAGCCCAGTTGATTGCAATCTTATCAGGTCTAGAAATGCCTGTTAGCCTAATCCTCTGGCAAATCGTCATTTTCTTGCTAGCCTCTTTTGTCTTAACCTGTCTGTTTTTGACTTTGCAGTTTTTACTGAAGAAGCAGGCATTGATACTGGCATTAGGGATTTTCGGAGGATTTCTTGGAGTTGGATTTGGTCATGCACCAGCTTTTCTACAGCTGATTTTCCCTTTTGGTGGTATAGGATATCTGTCTCTGGTGGATTACCAGCAAGTCGCCAGTCAAGTGAGTTATGTTTTTGCGACAAACCTAGGATTTAAACTATTTACATATTTGCCAATAGCCCTAATCTATCTCTTCTTATCTCTCTATCTGGTTGAAAAGAAAGGAGGTAAGCTATGATGTCTTATCTATCAGTAGAATGGCGGAAAACTAAAAAATTTTCCATGTTGATGATTGGTATTTGCTTCTTAGCTTTTTGTAGCCTGATTGGTCTTGGGATTTACTTTGGTGCAGCTTATTCTATGGTTGAAGAAAGTGAAAAAGTGCCTGTTTTATGGGGACAATTGACCTTCTATTATAGCCAGCTTTTCTTTCCGATTTTGGTCAGCCTTTATGTAGCCATGATGTTAGGAAAAGAGTTTGATAGAAAAAATATTGAATTTCTCAGAGCTAATAATGTCAGTCTTGGGAAATTATTGTTGGCAAAAGAAATAGTAATTATCTTGTTTATTGCTGTTTTACAGTTGTTCTTGTTTGGTATTTTTTATGTCAGTACCCACCTAGCTCATTTAGAAATTTCTAATTTGTTCACCTACCTCAAGTGGGATTTATTGGGGATTTTTGGAACAATTAGTATGATGGCAGTACAGTTTTTTGTGACAGCTAAAACTCGTGTTTTCAGTAAATCTGTGGGAATTGGTGCTATTGGTACTTTCGTAGGATTTATGATGATTTTTGTATCAGATAAATTATCTTTAATCTATCCCTACTCCCAAGCTATGGTGGCAATGCGGTCACGGAATTTGATAGACTTTAATTTAGTGGAAATATTGCTGTTTATCATTGTAAATATTCTTCTGTGGGGGATTTTTCATATATTGAGTAATAAAGAATTGCATAAGTAATGCGAAGACTCTTCGGAGTCTTTTTCTTGTGATAAAAGCTCCAAGCTTTATCTGGTATGCTTGACCTAGTTTTTATAGAAAGAAGGTCTAATTATCAATTAGAAGAAGCTTTAGTACAGGGATTTAAAACACCTGAAGAATACCAAGCCTACAAGGAGCTAAAGGAACATTAT
Source organism: Streptococcus mitis (assembly GCF_965111735.1). Taxonomy (GTDB): domain Bacteria; phylum Bacillota; class Bacilli; order Lactobacillales; family Streptococcaceae; genus Streptococcus; species Streptococcus mitis_DR. The sequence continues at coordinate 1,236,106 of NZ_OZ217346.1, read as the reverse complement.
GAGGAAGTGACGGGGGATTACAGTTTTTCTAAACGAGAGCTCACTAGTCAATTGGAAATCTCTCTTCAGAATCATCAAGGTTTGGACTTTGAAGAACATAAAAAAGAGGAGTATTTGAACTTAGTTCAAAAATTAGAAGAGTTTGATTCCTCTCTTGCCACCCATTATCGACAATTGATTGACTAGAAAGGAGAAAGTCATGAATGATTTACTCCTTATCCCAGTAATTTTTTTAGCAGTAGGACGAATTCTCATTCTTTTATGGAGACTCTTTCTTATTGTTAGCGGACTTTTCCTGATTGGTTTTGTCAGTTTTCTTATTTTCGTAGAAGTCTATGGAATATATTTGTTCTTTACAGAGACTGAACTTTACACGGAAGATTTAGCACAGAATGGGTTATTTAGTTTTACGACTTTTTTTATCATCTTTAATTTAGTTTTACTTGCTTTAGCATGCTGGACAGGATATAAGTGGAAGAAGGAATAGAAAATAATCTTAACAAGTTCAAAATTTATTCCGCTTTTTAGGACATGAAAAATTTTAGAAATTGATTCTTTCTTAAATTTGAATTTCACTAGTAGTGTAAAGATGATTTTTTCTCTGAATAAAATCTGAATTTTCTCTGATATAATCTCAAATGTCAAGGTTCAATAATTGTTTCTTCAGTAGGTTATGGTAAATAATCAAGAATCATTGGAACATTACCTTAGAGAACTTAAGGGGAAGGATTATTCACATATAGATAGGAAAGTTATGGATATTCTTGCTGGATAAGTAATGACATTGACGGCACTCAAATTAGATTATTAAATATTACGAATTTTGTTCAAGATAGTGTAAAATAGATTTGTACTATTTTTTAAAAATATAATTTAAAAAATAAAGAACAATTACAAATTGATGTATTGAGACTATTCTTTGTCAAGAATACGGAGCTTTGCAGATAGTTCTCTAAAATATTTTGAGGTGATAGAATGTATAAGATATTAGTTGTAGATGACGATTTTGAAATTTTGAAACTGATGCGAACTATTTTAGAGATGAAAAACTATCAGGTAACGACGTATCAAGAAGTCACCGTACCAATCAATATTAATAATTTCAAAGGATTTGATTTGATTTTATTAGATGTAATGATGCCTAATATAGATGGTATGCAAATTTGTAAGCAGATTAGAAATAAAGTAAGATCTCCTATTATTTTTGTTAGTGCAAAAGATACCGAAGATGATATAGTATCAGGGTTGAATTTAGGAGGAGATGACTATATTACAAAACCTTTCAGCATCAATCAATTAATTGCCAAAGTTGCTGCAAATCTCAAACGAGAAGAACGATACAAACAAGGTGAATTAAGTAATCAAATTGTTCGAGAATTATCTCCAATAACGATTTATTTACAAGAAAAAATTGTTTGTATTAATGGAGATAGTCTTACCTTTACAAGTAGGGAATATGATATCATAGAGCTATTATCTAGCAATCCAAGAAAAATTTTTACTGTACAAGATATATATGAAAACGTTTATGATGATGATGCTGAAACCCTCTTTCGTTCAATATCTGAGTATATCTATCAAATAAGATTAAAATTCTCATCCTATGGAATTAATCCTATAAAAACAGTTAGAGGTATGGGATACAAGTGGCATGATTAAGAAGAATAGTACAATTAGAGGACGTATAATAAGGACTGTTTTAGAACTAGTAACAGGTACGTTACTGAGTATACTTTTATTTTTTATATTTACTTATTTACTTGTTTTTACAGGACAATTAAATGTATACGACTCTAAAATTGAAATTTCAGTGAGTGATACCAGCAATTTAAGTGATGTAGTTCAAGCAATGAATAACTCTATATTTGACTATGTTGTATTTAATCGCAAGACAGGTACAATTGAAGAGGGTAATTATCAAAAAAAGGATTTGCCTGCCTATCGAGAAGTTTTTGATAAAAATGAATCTGTAAGTAATAGTGAGGTGTATTATGGGTATTATGCTAATTCAGAGATTGTACTTACTGTCAGGCAACCCATGATACCTGAGTTTGTTAATCCGAATTTGCGTCACATTTCATTTAATCTATTTTCTTATTTATTTTTCTTCGTTTTCGAAACGATTTTACTCATTTGGTCACTTACAAGATTAATAAAAGAATTTTCAAAAAATTTTCTACTTATACAAAAAAAAGCTTTAAACATGGGGCAGTTAACATTTAAAGAAAAAAAGATTCCCGCTCAAATACAAGAGTTCGATGAAATTCTCTCTGTATTATATCAAAAGGACGACGAGTTAACTAATTTACTCAAATCAGAGAGAAGGGAGAAGGAAGATTTATCTTTTCAAGTTGGTGCATTAGCTCATGATGTAAAAACTCCTTTAACAGTACTAAAGGGAAATTTAGAGTTGCTTGAATTAACTAACTTGACTGTTCAACAGAAGGAATACACTCAGTCAATGAATAACAGTATAGTAGTTTTTGAAAGATACTTTAGTTCAATGATTGATTATTCAAGATTACTAATTGAAGATAAAGATTATGGAGAACAGATACATTTATCCGAATTTTTAAGTGAGCTGTCAGTAGAAGCGAAATCTGTAATGAATAATGCAAAGGTTGATTTCAAAATTATTAATACTACAAAATTAATATTTTTTAAGGGAAATCGCTTTAATTTAAATCGGGCATTAATTAACATTTTAGCAAATGCAGCAAGATATAGTTCTGGAGAAAAAAAAGTTACGCTTACTATCATTGAGGAAACAGAGTATATTAATTTTGTAGTGTGGAATAATGGTCTGCCTTTTACTGAACAGTCCTTATTAAATGCAGATAAGTTATTTTATACTGAGAATAAAGGTAGGAATAATAAGCACTATGGTTTAGGGTTAGCATTTGCTAAACAAGTTGCAACTAGACATTTAGGAGAATTGTTTTTATCAAATCCAGATAGAGGTGGCGCTCAAGTGACGTTGCTTATTAAAAAATAATTCTGTAAGGATATATTAGATAGCTTCCATATAATAGTTATGTATAAAAATAGATGGTTTTCTAAATTGAGGACTGTCTATTTTTTTAATTTTGTAAAATTGGAAATTCTGAACAAATTTTGAAAAATAAAGTATAACATACAAGTATAAAACAAGGAGGAATTATAGTTATGAATATACAAGTTCAAAAACTTAGAAAATCATATAAGGATAGAGAAGTACTGAAAAATATTTCTTTTGAAATAAAAGAGGGGAGTATTTGTGGATTATTAGGTATTAATGGTGCAGGAAAATCAACAATTATGAAGATTATTTTTGGTCTTGAAAATGCTGATAGTGGTACGGTTATTTTTAATGGGAAAAAAAATGCGGGTATATATGAGATTGGAGCGCTTATTGAAACTCCAGCTATCTACATGAACTTATCTGCTTATGATAACTTAAAAACAAGAGCATTGTTATATGACATTTCTGACGAACGAATTAATGAAGTATTAAACTTGATTGGGCTATCTAATACGGGAAAGAAAAAAGCAGGGAGCTTTTCTTTAGGTATGAAACAACGTTTGGGATTAGGTATGGCAATAATTACTAGTCCAGATTTGCTCATTTTAGATGAACCTACCAATGGATTGGATCCAGATGGTATAAAGGAATTGTTGAATTTAATGATTTCTTTAAAGAAATCAGGAATGACAATTCTTTTATCTAGCCATCAACTGTATGAAGTTAGTAAAGTGGCAGATAAAGTTGTTATTTTACATGATGGTCAAATTTTTTACGATGGTTCGAATGTTCAAAGTGATGATTTAGAATCTTTATTTATAAGAATTGTTCATGGAGGTGACGCAATATGATAAAAATATTTAAATCAGAATGGTTAAAACAGCGAAAAAATACATCCAAAAAATTCTTGATAATAGCTCCTGGATTGTCGATTTTAATAGCGGTATTACTTGTTGGACCGAGTATTCTAGAAAGTTTTTCAATATATTGGTGGGAAGCCGTCTTTTTGTACACGCTTATTGGCTTGTTATTTTTATATGATTATAAAGCAGAAGAAGCTGCAGGAAACTTCCAGAATATATACTTTCGAAATGATAGCATAAAAATATATATCGTAAAGATACTTTTAAAATTAAAAGATTTACTCATTTCGAACGTATGGTTTTTAGCTATATTATTATTTACAAGTAATTTTTTGTATGGCGACTTAATATCATTGAATATAATTGGTGACTTAATTTGTTTAGTACTTATTTCGATAACATCCATATGGGTATTGCCACTCTTGTATCTATTTTCGAAACGGATCAACCCCTATATCTTAGTATCTATTAACTCCTTGATTTGTTTTTTGGTTGCACCTTTTATCGCTCAAAGTAGCTTTTGGTTCTTCTTTCCTTTTACATATCATTATAAAATTGCTTATAGTCTTATGTATATAAAACCGTCAGGAGATTTAGATTTAACAAATCATGTAACAGACGTTAAAATGGTAGTATTTACCGTATTTCTATCATTGATTCTATTTATTGTTTCTTTGTTAATGTTAAATTGGAGGTTAAGTAATGATCCAATTGCTAAAAAGTGAAATGATTAAATTTAAAGGTTCGTATCAACTATACATTATTTTGATTTTGTCTACTATACAACTATTGACAATTCCAATTTACATATTATCTGTAAATAACACAATTGTATTGGAAAATATTATCTTTTTACCCATGTTAGGCTATTGTATGATAACTACGATAATCACTTTATTAGTATCTGAACAAGAAATCAATGCTAATAATTATCAGAATATTAAAGGCTCGAGAAATACAGCCAGTATATGGGGAGCGAAAATTTTTGTGTTAGATTTACTATTATCTTTACTTACTATTCCTTTATGGGTAGTTGTAGGTATAGAGTTAGGACACTTTTCATATTATTTTTACGTAGGAATAGTTAGTTGGTTATTACTAATATTGCTAAATCATTTCCACATGCTATTGACATTGTTTATTGCGAAAGGTGGAAATTTACTTTTAGCTGTTGTAGAAAGTTTATTTATATTATTTGCAACAAATAAAGTTTTTCTTAATATTTTTTGGATTCCAGTAATTTTACCAGTTAATATAATTTTAGAAAATAATTTTAGAAGCACAACCTATTTATTAGCTTTAATTTTTTATGTTGTATTATTGTTTGTTGCTAATTTAATAGTTGTGAGCAGAAAAGGTGTTTAATTATATATTCTGATGGAAATAAAGGGAGTGTTAAATTTTTGGATGGAAGTTTGGGAATTGTTTTGATTTTACTTCATATCCAAAATAAGTCTGTAAAGACATATTGGAGAGAGGCGTTATTGATTTTTGATAATTTAACTATAGAAAATTAGGAGGAGAACTATGAAATTCAAAAAGATCTATCTTTCCGTAATTTTTTTCTTAAGTTTACTTGGATTGACTGGATGCACATATGAGAAGTATGATGTTAAATTTCTCGACTCAAGTTATAATCGATTTGATTATAAAGGAGAGCATTATGGTGTAACTAATCAATTAATTTTATATGAAGATATTGAAAGTAAAGTAAGCAATCATTATGATATTTATGAAATATCTTACGATGATTCCAATGATGAAATAAAGAATGATTTGTTGGAGATTGGTGACTTATATCAAACCAAGAATAGAGAATTTGCCATAAAAATTGATAGTACTTTCTATAAATGTAAACTACTTGATAATATTTCTAAAGAAGAACTTATAAAAGTTTCTGACTTATTTAATGTTCGCTTAGTAGGAGAATTTGCTATCAATGAGCAAGAAGCCAGAGAGTTGAAGATAGGGGAACAATTATTTACAATTACTGAAGAAATTATTCCAAAAGAAGAGCTTAGTGCTACAGTTGCTAACTTAGATAATCAAGTGAAGTCAGTCACTAGATTATCAGGGGAGCACGAAAGTTGGAAATATGGAGAAATTTGTTCTTTAAAAAATCAGTCTATCCACGAGAAAGTAGCAGTTAAATTGAATGGAGAATATCATTTGGCTTTCTTAAGAAGTTAAACTGGGCAAAAAGTCTTTAAAAGAAAAAAGCGCATAGTGTCAGGCATAGAAAAAACTAGATACTGAACTGCACCCCAAAAGTTAGACAGAAAAAATCTAACTTTTGGGGTGCAGTTCAGTTGTTCAGCTGTTTTTTATATAGGGGCTAAATTACAGAATTGTAATTATAAGGCGATGATAATGATGATTTCAAGTAAAATCATTAAGAATCTTCTTTTGGGAATATTCATGTGAAACCTCCTTTAATAAATTAATAAAAACTTTAATTATTATGGTATAATCTAGTCATATGATAAAGTATATGATTTTTGTAAGAAAAATAATTTCAAATATAAGGTTGATACCCAAATTGTTCCAAGGAGAGGTACGATAGGAAATGAGGTTAGAGTGAAATCGTTGACTCTAAAACAACTAATTCCAATACAGAAAAAAATAGATGAAATAAATGGTGTTACTTTTGTTCATAAGAATGAAAATTTTTTAACGTGTAGTTCTGTGCAGTTATCACTATATATAACATGTTTAGGAGCAGTACAACCATGTTCTCTTTACAGTAGGAGTATTGGAAATATATATCTGACCCCTATCAGAGAAATATGGAATAGATCGGCTTTCAATAAGATAGCAAAATACACTTTAAAAAACAGTAAGAATTGTAGTACATGTGCGATTTCTAATTATTGTACGCAATGTCCTGGTATTGCATTATCAGAATCGGGAGACAGTAGAAATTGTTCTACGATATGCAAAAAAACAGCTTTAGCAAGGAGTATAGTCTATGCAGATTTATCTTAAACCGCTGCGTTGGTATCTTTTCTTTAATCTGGTTTTTGGTGGTATTTCCAATGTCTGCACTGCCTTGCTACCCTATTTCACCCAGGAATTGGTTAGGGGGCATTATCAAATTGCCTTGTATGGCTACTGCCTGGCGGTGTTGTGCTATCTGGGTTGCAACTATATCCAGATGCGTTTGGATTGGAAGCAGGCAATTCTCTTTTCCACTCATCTTAAAAATGACTGGTTTCATTCGCTTTTGGAGTTGAGGCACCACGATTTCAAGCAGAAAACGGTGGCAGAGTACATTTCCTATCAATCAAACGACCTAGATTCCTTGGAGAAGGACTACCTACCACCTCTTATGAGTTTTATCAAGCAAATTCTGAGGATTCTCATTTACACTGTGGTGATTAGTCGCACCATCAATCCTTTGGTCGCTTTGATTTTGCTTGTTTCGACAGCTGTCAGTATTCAAATTCCCAAGATTGTGGGGAAGTTAACCGCCCAACGTCGGCAGGTTTATCTAGAAAAGCAGGGAAATTACTATCGTACTTTGGAGGATTTGCTCAAGGGACACCATCTGGTCAATCAAGTCACCTTGTCTGGCTTTCAGGACCAGCAACGAAATTCTCTCAATACCTTGCAGGATAAGTATTTGGGTTACGGTTTGACCAAAATCATGGGTATTCTGCTGACAGGGCTTTCCTTTGAGTTTATCAGCATTGTCCTTTTCGCTTATCTCGCTTACTCCCTTGCCACTCAGCAGTTGGGCATTCCTGAGGTTGTGGCTAGCTTTGGCTATATCACTGCTTTTTCGGAGCCAATCCAGGAAATCCTATACGACTTGCAAATGCTGGAGTCGGTCAAACCTGTGGTGCAAAGTTTTCAAGCAATTGTCAGCCGTCCGTCCGCTGTTCAGGCGCCTCAGATGTCTTTCGAGAGCCTGATGCTAAACCATATCACCAAGCGACTGGGGGAGTCTAGCTTGACTATTCCCCATGTTGAAATTCGTAAGGGGGACAAGATCGCCCTCATCGGCGAAAATGGTTCTGGAAAGAGTAGTATGCTTAACATTTTAAACGGGACTGACCGAGATTTTCAAGGTGAAATCTTACTTGATCATCTCCCTGTTCATCAACTCTGGGGCAAATTTGGTATGATTTTGCAACAGGAGCACACCTTTATCTCATCTTATGAAAATAATGTCACTATTTTCAAGACTTTTGAGGCTAATTTTAGGGATGAAAAGTTTGAAAAGATACCACCCCAGTCCCTGTCAGGTGGTCAGCAACAGCACATGTATCTCAATCGGGAGAAAAATCGTCATAGTCCGCTAATTATCATGGATGAGCCTTTTTCTGCTTTGGATGCCAGCCAATTTCAAAAGGAATTAGACAAGGTACTTAGCTTGTCAAGTGCTGTCGTCCTTACACTTCACCGTCAAGAAGAGATGCTATCACGCTTTGATCAGATTTGGGAAATCAAGGATGGGGAGTTGGTTGTCGTGAAAAGAGTTCTAAAACATGACTAACATAAGCTTTTCACAAGTTCAAAAGAGTTTTCATAAGAATATGATTTTGGATATTCCTGATTTTCATCATCTATTATCTAGTCATGATAAAACTGATCATACGCTTTCAACGCATTTCGGTTTTTTGGGGGTCTAAATACCGTGCGCTTTTTTTACTCAGGCTTCGTTTTTCCCGTGGTAAGCTCGGTGAATTTGAGACAATTATTTGATAGTATTATAAAAAATTAAGGATTCTTTTTTCAATGTAGAGTCCTTTTTCTATTGTGATACTTTTTTCAAGATTTATCTGGTATTCTTGACCTAGTTTTTATAGAAAGAAGGTCTAAGATGTTAAATAAAGTCAAAACTAAAGCCTTAATTAGTGTCGGAGCAGTGGCTGCAACTAGCTTTATTCTCATGATGGGATATACTGCTGGTCAACATTCTACTGCTAAACAAAATCGCAAAGAAATCGAATTGGCTGCAGCTAAACTTGTAGAGGACAAACAAGCAGAAGATAAAGCCAGCATTTTGTCATCGGATACTGTAAAAGAATTTTTGACGCAGTACTATACGAAAGAAAAGCTCGGAGAAAATAATACACGTATTCAACCTTATATGACTGAATCGGCTTATTCTCAAGAATTGTCAAGTCAAAATGATGCCATGAACCAAGTGTATAAGGATTATATTTTGGATTATCATTTTGAAAAAGCAGATATCTTTGTCAATCAGACTACGAATCAAGCCATTGCCATGGTCTCTTATAATGTAACCTATGTATCTGATTTAAAGAACGCCAACCAATCAAAGACCAATCAGACAGAAACCAGAACGGTTAAGTTGTCTTATTCTAAACTACCTGGTAAGTTATTGGTCAATCAAGTACAGGTTTGGAAATCTGGGTTAGATGATTTAGATAAGGCAACTCCTAAAACTTTAGAAGAATCATCATCAATACCATCACTGCCAAATACTACGACAAAATGATGATATTGCATGGAAATAGAAGAATGTAAGCAAATTTCAATTCTTGATGTAGCCAATCGTTTAGGTATCTCCTTTAAACAAGTTTCGAGCAGTGTCTATGAACATCCTGAACACGATTCATTCCGAATTTTTTCAACTACTAATACTTTTAAATGGTTTTCAAGAGATATTCAAGGTGATGTTATTGATTTTGTTCGACTTGTTAAGGGAATTTCCTTTAAAGAAGCTCTAGCTTTTCTTTCTGAAGAACCTTTTCAAAAAGAAGCTGTTCAAGAAAAAAGAGAGAGACCATTTTATTATCCTTTAAAGAGAGTAGAAGATTCTAACTGTAGTCTGGCCAGATATTACTTAACAGAATGTAGAGGAATCTCAGAAGAAATCATAGAAAAGATGATTCAACAAGGTTTGATAGCACAAGCTAGTTGGAAAACAAATGAAACTGTTGAACCTGTTATTGTTTTTAAAAGCTTTGATCATCGTCACAAGCTGCAGGCAGCAAGTCTACAAGGGATTTATAAGAATCCCGCTCTTTCTAGAGAGAGGCTAAAAACGATTCTAAAAGGAAGCCATGGACATATTGGAATATCCTTTGACATTGGTAAACCAAATAGACTGGTCTTTTGTGAATCGTTTATCGACTTGATGAGCTATTACGAACTTCATCAACAAAGCCTATCAGATGTTCGTTTGGTATCTATGGAAGGATTAAAAAGGTCTGTTGTTGCTTATCAAACTTTACGACTGATAGCTGAAGAAAATCAGAAGTTAGAATTTTTAGATACAGTAATACCTTCTAAGTTATTGCCTTTAATCAATACAATTCGTGATACCACCATCTATTTTGATAATCATCCTGATTTATTGACACTGGCGGTAGATTGTGATGATGCAGGTAAAGATTTTTCTGATAAGTTATCTCAATCAGGATTTCCTGTTTTCCTGGATTTCCCTGATAATGAATCTGGGAAAGAAAAAGTAGACTGGAATGATGTCCTTAGAGAAAAGAAATCAGATTTACAATTGATGTTCGAGACTGCAAAAGAGACATTGAGGAATCAACCAGTAAGACAAACCTCTCAATGTTTAGAATTGTGATAACAAAATCAAGATGTTTTAGCTAATATTAGAATGAAGGAGGATCGTATATGACCATTATTGAACGCTTAGAAGAAAAGGTCACTAGGCAAGAAAGTAAGGTAGCAAGAGAGACAGAAAAACTAGCTGCTTACAAAGAGCAACTAGAGACAGCGATGTTTGCGACGTTCAAAAGGCGTCAAAGCATTAGTCACATGAGTTTTGAAGAAGCTCTTGACCATGCCTTTGGTAAAGAAAGACAATTCGATGATTCTGAATTTAGAAAGGATGAAATGAGTGAATGACAAAAGATTGGAATTTTAATCAACCATTAGAAAGTAAATCAGAAAATCAAGAAGATCCAGATAAAATTGCGGCCCTATTTGGAAATCATCAAGGAGGTAATGATGTAAATTATGAAGCAGCTTTTCAAAAGCGCAAACAAGCACCTATGACGGAATCAAATCCTAGTTCTAAACCCAAAGTTACAGAGGTTAGAACAGGAAAAGAGATAGATATCACTACAAGTTATCAGCAACATCTTAAAAGACTGATTGCAGATAACAATAGCGATATTCAAAGTAGTCAAAAGAAAATTGAAGAGCTACATATTTTGATTGACACAAAGAATAAAGACAATAAGAAATTGCAGTCCATTTATGATGCGATTTCCGAATTACACTAAGCAGTCTTAAGAGGCTGCTTTTTTGAGAGGTTATAGATGCTTACAAAATTTTTTAAGAAAAATCAAGACAATAGTGATATATTTAAGAAGTTGATTCATAGATTATCTGGTATGCCTGTCCAAGATCTTGAAAAAATAGACCGACTGTTAGATATCATTTTCACTCCAAACCAAGAAACAGAACAACTAAAAACAGAAGTAACTTATAGAGAAGAAACTTTGGACGACACATTAAAGGAAGCTAAGAATCAACTTCATAAGGAACAATTGGAGAAGAATTTAGAGAGATTTAGGAAAGATGGAAGGAAGTGAAACGTTTTATAAAATTTTCTTTTACTTGAATAAAGTCTTGTGTTATACTTTTAGTATAGACTAGAGAAGGAAGTAAATATTTTGGAGTTGACTACCAAGCAGGAAAAGCAACTAGGTCAGACGCAATGGTTTCATGCGACATTGTTCCGACATTTAGAATCCTTAAAAAAAGGAATCGATGTTCAATTTAATTTAGGGAGTGAGCTAGACTTTGGACCTGGTTTCTATATTACGCCTGACTTTGAACAAGCTAGAAAATTTATTAACAAGCAAGTTGAAGTATTAAATCGAAGCACCTCTAATAATAATATTTTTGACTCAGAAGAAGAAGTAGGAATTATAGTAGAATTTCGTATTTCAAATTTTGTAGAAATTTTTAAGAACCCTGACTATCATTGTCACTATTTTGCAAAACATAAAAAGTCAGAGTCAGATTTAGATTTTGCGGAATTTGTAGTTCAAAATCGGGAAAATCCAGATGAATTACAACACCATTTTGATTTTATCTATGGTGTTCAGACTGATGACAATCCAACCCAAGCTTTAGCTCGTTTTCGTCAGAATGAAATTACAAAAGAAGAAATGCTTGCTGAGTTTAGAAAACCCTATTCTTTTAAACAATTATCCATTCACAACCAATCTTTTTGTGATATAATGAAAATAGAGAAAGTTTATCAATCAAAGACAGGAGAGGAGTTACAAAAATGGCAGTAGTATCGTTGGAAAATAATATTAAACTATATAGTTCAGAATTATTTCAAGCACTATTAAAAGCCTCTAATTATAAATTGGATGAGCGTATTGCTCAGACTGTTGCAGAAGGCTATGCTCGTAATCTAGATTATTCTGATCCTGAACTGATGCATGTTGGTGTAACTTCGGTTGCTAACAACCTGCTTACAAAAATTAAACAAGAGTATTTTATTGTATAGTATTTTGAAAAGCCACCGAAAAAGGAATTACTCTTTAAGGTGGCTTTTTTAGAAGTAAAGTTTAGGCTAGAAAAACAACAAAAAATGCACCAATTTTGGTGCATTATGCTTTTTTATGATATAATTGAATTATAAAAATAAAGGAGTTTGCCATGATTGGAAAGAACATAAAATCCTTACGTAAAACACATGACTTAACACAAGACGACTTTGCCCGAATTGTAGGAATTTCACGAAATAGTCTTAGTCGTTATGAAAATGGAACGAGTTCAGTATCTACGGAGCTAATAGACATCATTTGTCAGAAGTTTAATGTATCTTATGTCGATATTGTAGGAGAAGATAAAATGCTCAATCCTGTTGAAGATTATGAACTGACTTTAAAAATTGAAATTGTGAAAGAAAGAGGTGCTAATCTATTATCTCGACTCTATCGTTATCAAGATAGTCAGGGAATTAGCATTGATGATGAATCTAATCCTTGGATTTTAATGAGTGATGATCTATCTGACTTGATTCATACGAATATCTATTTAGTAGAAACTTTTGATGAAATAGAGAGATATAGCGGCTATCTGGATGGAATTGAACGTATGTTAGAGATATCTGAAAAACGGATGGTAGCCTAATGGAAATCCAAGATTATACTGATAGTCAATTTAAACATGCTTTAGCACGGAATCTTCGTTCTCTGACAAGAGGAAAAAAGTCCAGTAAGCAACCTATAGCGATTTTGCTTGGAGGGCAAAGTGGTGCCGGTAAGACTACAATTCATCGTATTAAACAGAAAGAATTTCAAGGAAATATTGTTATCATAGATGGCGATAGTTTTCGTTCTCAGCATCCACACTATTTAGAACTGCAGCAAGAATATGGCAAAGATAGTGTAGAATACACCAAAGATTTTGCAGGTAAAATGGTAGAGTCTTTAGTAACAGAATTGAGTCATTTGGGATACAATCTTTTGATTGAGGGAACTTTACGAACGATTGATGTTCCAAAGAAAACGGCACAACTCTTGAAAAATAAGGGATATGAAGTACAATTAGCCTTGATTGCGACAAAGCCTAAGCTGTCCTATCTGAGCACCCTTATCCGATACGAAGAACTACACGCTATCAATCCAAATCAAGCACGCGCAACTCCAAAAGAACATCATGATTTCATTGTAAATCATCTAGTTGATAATACACGGCAGTTGGAAGAACTATCTATCTTTGAAAGAATTCAAATTTATCAACGAGATAGAAGTTGTGTATATGATTCAAAAGAAAACGAAACTTCAGCAGCAGATGTTCTTCAAGATTTACTATTTGGAGAATGGAATCAAGTTGAGAAAGAAATGCTTAAATCTGGAGAAGAAAGATTGAAAGATTTAACTAATAGAAATGATTGTTAGATTACGAATTTTATAATATAGTCTATTTAGGATTGAAAAAAGTCTTTAAAATCAGAAAAACGCATAGTATCAGGTGTTGAAAAACTTGATATTATGCGTTTTCTGGTAGGAAGATTTACTCCAGTTTCTTCAGGAATTGTTTTTTGACAAAACTTTCTATTTAATAAAAACACCAAAAATAGCATAAAAAATCTCTTGCTATTCTATACTGTAATTGAAATTTTTTTAGTTTTAGCGTTAGAACTGTTTCCTTAGTCCTAGCGCCTTTTTTTGATAAGTATGCTTGGTGGAGAGTAGTTTGTAAACGATTCTGAGAATCTTAAGAGCATAAGCAATAATCGCCTTCATCTTGCTTCCTCTTTGGAAAATTCGATTGTAAAAAGAAGAAAAAGCTGGATCCTTAGAATGTTGTGCTGCAATTAATCCCGACATGGTCCAAGCCTGTTTGATATAGCGATTTCCTTGCGTAATGTGTGAGGATTTTTTAATGCCAGCACTTTCATAAGATCCTGGGCAGAGTCCAACCCATGATGCTAAGTGTGCATTGGATGGAAAGGTCGTAACAGTTGGCCCAATCTCAGCTAGAATAGTGGCAGCACAGTTTTCATTCACACCTGGAATGGTTTGAAGTATCCTGTTTTCCTCAGGGGAACTCCTTTTCGATGTAGTGTTGAATCTCATCGCTCAATTTTTCAATGAGTTCCTGATACATCTAACATTCCTCTAAGCTTTGGTCTAAGAGGAAACGGTCTTCTAGTGACAACTTTCCTTCCATCGTTTCAACGAGTTCCTCTGGACTTGCTTTCACTCGATTCTGGCACTTCATTTTACAACAGGGAATTTGATATATCTTTAAAACGATATCATTTAACAATTAAGTTGATAAATCTAGTTTAAATCTCCGGTTTAATTTATTTATTATGTCCCTATCATTATATTCCTTAAATATTCTCATAGCTTTGGAACATTCTTTTTTACCTAACTCTACTTGATTCGTTTTTATGAGATAAATACCTTTTAAAAAAAGTAAATAATTCTTTTCAAAATAATATCCTTGTCTGGTCAGTAAATTTTCTAAATCATCTATAAAAAATTGAGCATTATCTAACAAATTATTTTTTAATAATAATTCTAAATTAAATAAATATAAAGGAATTACTCTATGTGTTCCCATATCTGTTTTTAAAAAATGTCGTGTTTTCTTGATTACCACTCTATATAGTAAACTTATGGTTTTAGTGTTCATAAAAAACACCGAATTATAGAAAATTTTCAGTTCATACTCCATCCAATTATCTACAGAAAGCAAATACTTGATTAGCTCATTACATTTAGATGTATTGTAAGGAAGGTTTGCAAGACGGTTGATCTGTTGCTCAGCAATCAATTTTATATGATAATTGCATATACTTTTTTCATGCTTTTCTTTTAACTCTATTTTATCCACTAATTCTTGAAGTAAAAATATATCTGAAGAGTTTACAGCATGCTCTAATTTTTCAAAAAGACATTCTTTTTTGGAATAATAACAATGAACTAATTCTTCAAATTCCGAAAATGATATTCCAAGACGATTTAACAGAATATAAAAATGATTAATAGATAATTTTGTAATGCCATTTTCGAAACGAGAAATAGTTGATTCACTAATTTCATTACATGATAAATCTTTAAGGCGAAAATTTTTTGAAATACGAATATCCTTTAAAACTGCTCCGAAATTTTCCATAACATACCTCTTCCATTTCTGCAAAAAATAAGACGCTTGTTTTGTACTGACCCCAAAAAGTTAGACAATTAATTTATCCGAAGGATTTAGTTCTGTATTGTACAGGGCTAAGTCCTTTTAGTTTTACCTTAATTCGTTTGTTGTTGTAGTAATCGATATAGTCTATAATAGCTTGTTCCAATTGATTAAGTGATTTAAAGTTTTTCTCATGGCCATAAAACATTTCGGATTTTAAAATGCCAAAGAAAGATTCCATCATACCGTTGTCTGGGCTGTTGCCCTTTCGTGACATGGATGCTTGAATTCCCTTACTCTCTAGGAACCGATGATAAGAATCGTGTTGGTATTGCCAACCTTGGTCACTATGGAGAATCGTATTCTCGTAGTGTTTCTCTGTGAAGGCCTGTTCCAACATCTTTTTTACTTGTTCTAAATTAGGAGAACAAGAAAGATTAAAAGCAATAATTTCGCTGTTAAATCCATCTAAAACAGGCGATAAATACAATTTCTGCGTGCTATTTGGAATGGCAAACTCTGTCACATCCGTATAACACTTTTCCATTGGTCTCGATGCTTCAAACTGGCGTTGAATGATATTCTCTGCTTTCTTGCCAATCTCTCCTTGGTAGGAAGAATACTTTCGTTTACGGCGAATTCGAGCACTTAAACCAAGGATTTTCATCAGACGTTGGACCTTCTTATGGTTTACTATATGACCACGATTCCTCAATTCAAGAGTTATTCGGCGATAGCCATAATTTCCTTTGTGCTCAGTAAAAATAGCTTGAATTTCAGCTTTAAGATCTTTATCTTTGTCAAGCCCATCTAGTTCCTTCAACTGATAATAGTAAGTTGAGCTAGGTAAACGAGTCACTTCAAGAAGTAAATCTAGTCGAAATCCTCCTGAAGCCATTTCTCTAATTGTCTCTGCCTTTCTCGCTGTATGGCTTCGTCCCTGTCTTCCAGCTCTTTTAACTTTTTTAAGTAAGCCACCTCAGTACGTAAGCGTTCATTCTCCTCTTGGAGTCGCTCTAGTTCTGTCATTTCATCCCAAGTTTTCTTCCGTTTACGTCCCATTTTAGGTACTCTCCCTCTTGTTTTCTCAACAATAGTATACCCGTTTTTCTTGTATTGTGCTAGCCAATTAAGAAGTATCGTACGACTTGGGAGGCCATATTCAAGAGAAACTCTATCTTTAGTCCAGCCTTAATGTAAGACTTTATGAATCATTTCTTGTTTTAAATCAGGAGAATAGTAACGATTTTTTCCTTTTTTGACGAATTCTATTCCGTAACGATCAATCAATTTAATCATGTACCTAATATTAGAATTATTTATCCCAAATTTATTTGAAAGCTTCTCTAAGCTATATCCTTGTTTTCTAAGTTCATAGATCTGAACTTTATCATCATAAGTTAATTTCATAATAAAAACACCCCAAAAGTTAGATTTTTTCTGTCTAACTTTTGGGGTGCAGTTCATTTTTTATTTATGATATGATTATACAAAAATGAAATAGAAAGGACAATAATATCATGAAAAAAATTTTATTGTCAACAGTTGCTTTATTAAGCTTAGTCGCATCTCTGCCAGCAAATAATCCAGTTTCTGCTCAAGAATAATCCTCTCAAACGACTTATAGTAAGTCAAGTGGAAGTTGGATAAAATCTGGTAGCCGTTGGTGGTATAAACATTCTGATGGTTCTTATACTACAAATGGATGGGAAAAAATAGGTAGCACCTGGTACTATTTTGATAGTGAAGGTTGGATGAAGACAGGTTGGATTAAAGAATATGGGAAATGGTATTATCTAGATGATAGCGGTGCTATGAAAACTGGATGGTGTTGGGTTTCTGGTAGCTGGTACTATTTAAATACTAGCGGTGTAATGCAAACGGGACTACAGACTATCAATGGCAAACAATACTATTTATCTAGCAGTGGGGATATGCAAGTTGGTTGGCACAATATAGGAGATGATACCTATTTCTTTGCTAATAGTGGCGAAAGCCGAAATATCAATCGTCGGGCTTTAGTTCTTGGTGAAACATCTACTCCAGCAGTACCTATCGCAGATGTTAATGCGATGGAAAAGGTATTTAGCAACCAAAACTTTAGCGAAGTTGTTCGCTTCCCAGATAAAACAAAAGCTGAGATTATTGCAAAAATGCAAGAACTATTTGAATCTTCTACCGAAAGTGATGTGAACTATCTTTACTTTACTTGTCATGGAGGAAGAGATGGAAGAATCTATATTGGTAGTGATAAAACAGCATTTTCTGGTTGGGAATTGGCGTCCATTTTGAAACAATACAAAGGTAAATTTGTTGTTATGTTGGATTGTTGTCATGCTGGAACAATTATTTCTAAAGATAATAAAGGTGAGGCCAATGAAGCAGCTTCTACGGAATATTTTGATACGGATGAGTTTGTATCAGGATTTTCTAATATGAATGGTGACGAAAAATCAGGTGAGATGATTGACTCTAAATTTTTAGTATTATGCTCATCAAGAGGTGCAGAATACTCTAGTGGTGGATCATTAAGTTTAGCGACTAAATATTGGTCTTTAGGTTCAGGATGGAATCCTCTACAGAATTCACAAGTATCTTTAGCAGCAGACCAAAATTATAATCGCAGAATCACATTAAATGAATTGTATACATACTCTCGTGAACAAGTTTTGAAACAAAATTCTAACCAGCATATTGAAGTTTATCCAGACAACAGTCAATTTGTGTTATTTAAGAAATAAGGGGGCGATAAAATGAAAGTATCAAAAAAAATTACACTATTTAGTTTGTCTTTGGCAGGTTTAGTTTTATTGACTCTACCTCAAGCAGGAAAGGCATTTGAACTTAAAGAAGACTGGGCTTTCAAAGGTGGAATTCGATACGAGAATGGGAAAGTCAGCAAGATTAATAATGGATATGAAGTAAATATTAAAGTGTTAGATTTACCTAGTACTAGCGAAATCGAATGGACAGTTAGATTGAATGGAGAAAAACAAAATACTAACTTCTTAGCGGAGGAAAGAACTGTATCTAAAACTGAAGATAAGGGACGTTTTTTACACTTTTATATTCCTTATGGATATCGTGGGGATATTGTAGTAGAAGCTAAGAGTGGAAATGAAGTGAAGACTTGGTCGACTAAAGTAGTTGACGATGTTGATTCAGATACTGCTAAGAGTGGCTACTTTGTTTTAAATGGTGACCAAATTTTAGAAAGTTCATGGGATTCTGTAAATGAGTCTTATATTGCAACGCTCCCAACTGTAACATCAGGAAAATCTGTTGTTGCTTGGCGTGAGGATGGAACTCTTAATTTAATCAAACCAGGAAAGATTACTCGGCAATATAATAGCAGTGGATCATATGTAAAACTTTCTCCAATCTTTGAAACTGCTAGCTGGCTAAGATCAGACCAAAACTGGTACTATCAAAAACAAGGCCAATTAGTTCAGAATGCTTGGGTTAAGGATAAGGGAACTTGGTACTTTATGAATGATAAAGGAGTCATGTTCAATCAAACTTGGCTCTATCAAGGTAGCAACTGGTATGCCTTTAAATCATCAGGAGCCATGATTGCTAGCAATTGGCTATATGATAATAACTCTTGGTATTACCTAAAGGACTCAGGTTCTATGGCGACAGGTTGGATCAAAGATAGTGGATCTTGGTATTATCTAAACAACTCAGGTTCTATGGCGACAGGTTGGATCAAAGATAGTGGATCTTGGTATTATCTAAACAACTCAGGTTCTATGGCAACAGGATGGGTAAAAGATAGTGGATCTTGGTACTACCTTGCTTCATCAGGTAAGATGCTTCACAATACCTACACACCTGATGGTTACTATGTAGATGCCAGTGGCGCTTGGCAATAAATTTTAAACAGAGAAAATGTACTGACCCCAAAAAGTTAGACAATTAATTTATCCGAAGGATTTAGTTCTGTATTGTACAGGGCTAAGTCCTTTTAGTTTTACCTTAATTCGTTTATTGTTGTAGTAATCAATATAGTCTACAATGGCTTGTTCCAATTGCTTAAGCGACTGAAATGACTTCTCATAACCGTAAAACATTTCCGATTTCAGAATCCCAAAGAAGGACTCCATCATACCATTGTCTGGACTGTTCCCCTTACGTGACATGGATGCTTGAATTCCCTTACTCTCTAGGAACCGATGATAAGAATCGTGTTGGTATTGCCAACCTTGGTCACTATGGAGAATCGTATTCTTATAGTGTTTATCTGTGAATGCCTGTTCCAACATCGTTTTTACTTGTTCTAAGTTGGGTGAAGTTGAAAGATTATAGGCGATAATTTCGCTATTAAAGCCATCTAAAACTGGTGATAAGTAAAGCTTTTGAGTACTTGCTGGAATGGCAAATTCTGTCACATCTGTGTAGCACTTTTCCATTGTTTTAGAGCCTTCAAATTGACGTTGAATGAGATTCTCTGCCTTCTTACCAACGTCTCCTTTATGAGAAGAATATTTTCGTTTCTGTCGCATTTTAGCTTGTAAATTGAGTACTTTCATCAAGCGTTGAACTCTTTTATGATTTACCAGATAACCACGATTTCTTAGTTCTAAATGAATCCGACGATAACCATAATTTCCCTTGTGTTCGATAAAAATGGATTGAATTTCAGCTTTAAGCTCTTGGTCCTTATCTGGTTTCTCTAGCTGTTTCAAGTGATAGTAGTAGGTCGAACGAGCTAGTTTAATGGCTTTTAGAAGAATATCTAACGAAAACTCAGTCATTAATTCTTGAACAATTTCTGTCTTTCTTCTTTCTCTTTTTCCTCCTTCAATCGGAGTTCTCTTAACTTTTTTAGGATAGCATTCTCCGCTCTCAGGTACTCATTTTCTGCTTGAAGACGTTCTAATTCTGTCCTCTCTTCAGGTCTCTTTTTTGGCTTACGTCCCATTTTAGTTGGTCTCCCTCTTGTTTTCTCAACAATAGTATACCCGTTTTTCTTGTATTGTGCTAGCCAATTAAGAAGTATCGTACGACTTGGGAGGCCGTATTCAAGAGAAACTCTATCTTTAGTCCAGCCTTCATGTAAGACTTTATGAATCATTTCTTGTTTTAAATCAGGAGAATAGTAACGATTTTTTCCTTTTTTGACGAATTCTATTCCGTAACGATCAATCAATTTAATCATATACCTAATATTAGAATTGTTTATCCCAAATTTATTTGAAAGCTTCTCTAAGCTATATCCTTGTTTTCTAAGTTCATAGATCTGAACTTTATCATCATAAGTTAATTTCATGATAAAAACACCCCAAAAGTTAGATTTTTTCTGTCTAACTTTTGGGGGGCAGTTCAAAATCTACTGAGAAGGTAGGTTTTCTTTTTTAGTTAATGAATATAGAATAAAGGAGATTAGAAATTTGGAATTTTTTCTTTATTGCTAACAATCTGCGTACAAAGATTAAACTTATTGTGAACCTTACTAGTAAGTGAAATGATAGGCAAAGAGTCTTAAAAATAAGAAAAAGGCATAGTATCAGATGTTGAAAAAAACTTGATAATATACCTTTTATTGTGGAAAGATTTACTTCATTTTATCTAGGAATTGTTTTTGACAAAACTTTTTTGTTATATTTAAGGATATTTTAAGATTGTATTTTAGAAAAACAATTATAGAGTTCTTAATACGGAATATAGTATAAATACTGATTCAAAGTGGGTTTTGTATGCTTTTTGCTTTTGTTGAGTATAAAATCTATTAACTAAAGTCGAACTACAAACATTAATTTAAGATGAAGTATATTGTAACCTTCAGAAATGTCTCTTACTCGATTTCAGAATGAATCACTGATATAGGATTAAAAGAACTAAGTATTTCTTTTTGTTTTGAATGAGATACGTGAGTATAGATTTGTGTGACTGATATAGAACTGTGTCCAAGAATTTGTTGAATGTATCGAATATCTACATCATTATCTAGAAGCATTGTCGCAAAGCTATGTCTAAACATATGCGGTGTAATAGTTCTAGAAAAGTTATTTTGTTCAACGATTCTCTTTATTACTAAACGTACACTTTGCTCTGACAATGGTTTAAGTGAATGTTTCCCTGGGAACAAGAAATCATTGGATTCATTTCTTGTTTTATTTATATATGTTTCTAATAAATTGAATGTTTTTTGATCTCCTAAAAATAGGATACGTTCTTTCTTACCTTTTCCTATAATACGGAGTGTCTTATTGGACAGATTAATATCTTTGAGATGAATGTGACAAAGTTCAGAAATTCTGATGCCTGTTGAAAGTAAAAGCGAAATAATTAGTAGATTTCTTTCAGCGTGTTGTTTTTGATAGTTAGTTTTAGATACAATTACTTTCCGTTCTAAATATATAAAAATGCTTTTCAGAATGTCATACGGAATCGTTTTAGGCAATACTTTTTCAGTTCTAAATTGAAAGCGCAATTGATTGAAGGGATTCTCTTCAATTATGTTCTGGTATTTTAGATAGTTATAAAACACCTTCATACAAGCAATTTTTCTTCTTAATGTATTCGTTTTTATGTTAGATCGTGTCAACTGTTCTATATAGGATTCGACACTATCATAGTCTGAGTTATAAAATTGCATAAGATCATTCTTATAAGCGCGAATCGTGTGTGAACTCAAACGCTTATGAGTTTTGCAATAATCTAAGTAAGTAGAAATAAGTTTATAATCCATAAAAATCTCCTTTATCAATAATCATGCTATTATAAACCTATTTGAGTGCTTTGTATAGTGATAATAAATAGTTATCGGTAGGAGAAATTATGAGATTAGTAGTCATTTTAAATGTCAATCCAGATTCATCCATTCAAACAAAAATTATCGAAAACAGAGAATACACTCGCAATGAATTGAGAGATATTCTCTATAAAAGTTTTTCTAAATTTATTGATGAAATCATATTTTACGATAATTTTGAGAGATTCAAAAAAAGTGTTTTTAATCACCTAGACGATTTTGTGTTAAATTTTGATTTTGGCTATAACAGTCGAATTAGAAACATGAGTGTCCCAGCATTTTGTGAAAATTATAAAATTAAATATTTCAACCCAGACCCATATGTACAAGTTTTATGTCAAGATAAATTTATGACAGAGAAATTTGCAGAAAATTTTGGTATAAAAGTCCCAAAAAGTTTGTTAGTATTTGCTCATTCATACACTAAAGAAATTTTAGCGAACTTTGAATATCCAATTATTATTAAACCGAACTATGAATCAGAATCAATAGGAATTACACAAAACTCTATTGTTGAAAATATGGAACAGGCAGATATGGCCCTCAAGCAATTAATGAAGGACTTTGATGGTATTCTAGTAGAGGAATACATTGAAGGAAGAGAAGTAGCTATTACTATTTTGGAAAATAAAGGAAAGTTATTTTTTGAAGAAGTTGAACTTATTTTTCCAGAATATAGTGAATTCAAGTATCAGGCTTATACCTCAGAAATTAAACAAAAAATCGGTGTAGAAATCGAAAAAAGTTGCTATTTAAGCGACAAAGATATTATCAACTTAAAGCAACTTTATAAGAACTTGTCTCCAAATAAATTGATACGAGTAGATGGTCGAATAAAAAATGCAGAATTTTATCTAATAGAGATCAATGCTAATCCTGGGTTATATCCAAAATCTGTTGTGCCTAAAACATTCAACATAAATGGCTATACGTACGATGAAATGATACAAACACTCTTTACTCATCATTTAAATTAAGGGGGAGTTTCCACGAAGTTTCATACATTAACTTCATTTTATAATCTGAGAAGTTTTTGATTTGATTATCAGCTAGTTTATTACAGTACATTTCGACCTTTTCAGAATTGTACATTCTATAATAATAATGGCAGAGGTTATAATAAATTTTATCAATAAATCTTTTAAAACCTGTCTCGTTTAACAAATCTTCTAATTCATACACAAGCATTTGACAATTAATATCTGCTATTTGGTCGCTTAGAATATAGTAAACTAGTAAATTATTATAAATTGCGAGTAAATCATATTGATCATATGCAGTTAGCTTAGCATTATTGAGCAGTTCTGGGATAGAGTTATCAATATCATTATTATGGAATTTAATGGTGGCTTCGTTATGAAGAATCATATGATTGTAAATAAGGCTGTCTCCAAAAAAATCTCTGGCTTTATTTAATTGCTCCTCTGCATCATTAATTTTATCATTGACCGCATACAAGTAAGACAAGTAAATAGCATTTAGACCAGAGAATTCTGCATTTTCTAGACTATAAATTCTACCTGAAATTTCCTCAACTTTCCTTAGTCGTTCAGAAAAGCTAAGCTCAAATACATTTGAAATTCTAATTAAATACGGGTAGTACGGATTATCTACTTGTAATTTAATATTTTCAAAGATTGTTTTAGCCTCATCTCTACGTTCTAATTGTATTAAGTTCATTAGTTTAATCAATGATAGTTTGAAAAATTGTGAGCTTTGTTCACTAAGATTCATAATATTTTCCTGAATGTATTTAATGGATTCAGGAAAATATTCACAACGATTTAAAATTAAGGACTTGGCAAATACTATGTCTGCCGTAACTTCTGTTGAAAGATTGATAAACTCTAGTGCCTCATAGTATAAATTTGCATAATAGGCTATTTTAGCTAGCGACAGTGCGAAGGAACTATCTTTCTCGATAAATCTCTGCCTATTTAAATAAAAAATTTCGAAATACTCTTTACGACCTTGTTGTGAATCAAAGTTTAATAAACGTTCCTGTATCTTAGGTAATATTAATTTAATTTGTAAGAAAAATTTTGAACAAATATAGTAATCAACAAGAGTATCTAAATAAACAAATTCATTTGTTTGAGATAGCTTTAAGTTAAGAAATCTGATGAGAATTGAGCCAACAAATGTTTTCTCTTTTTTGAAATAGGTTTCTTGTCTAATTACTTCTGATACAGAGTTTGATAGAAAAACGAAGTTTTCAACTTGGTCTAATAGCCCTTTTTCAAGAAGAAAATCGATATCTTCTTGGGAAAAAGTTTTATCAGTCTCTAACATGATTTCTCTTAAATCCGTAAGTGATAATTTTCTCTTTGTGTAGAATACAAAAAGTAAGAATACTAATTGAGTTTGAGAAATATTTTCAATAATCTGGTAAATGCTCTGTAATTTGGAAGCCTTATCTTCCTTCAAACGCTCAGAAAAATCTTTTAGTATTAAAGAGATTTCCGATAAATCTCCTTTTCTTATAGAATCCTGTAAAGTTGTAAAATTAATTTGTTCAGCTTGTAATGCTAACTGATTTGACAAAATATTTATGTATAGTTTAATGTGCTCATCGGAGAGTTTTTCTAATTGATATGTCCTCAATATTATGTTGCGACTATTTTTAAAACTATTTTCAACTTTTTTATCTGCACACTCAAAAATGAATAGACTTCCTTCAGATTTTTCACTCAATTTATTCAATAAATCGAGTGATTCTTGATCAATTACTGAGGCGTTTGGAAAATTGAAATATAAATTTTCATGATCTAGTACATATTTTGCGTATTCAAATAGATTCTCAGTTTGAGCTTTTAAAATAAAAGTTTCGTATTCTCTAGGATCAGGTATTAAAGAAGGCAAATTTACTTCAGAGATTATAGATTCTAAGCCATTTTCTTTAGATACCATTCCAATAAAAGCTTGACCAAAAAAAGAAGACATTTTTAATAGTAGTTGCAGGGCCTTTGAACTATTAATTTTTTTAGTATAGAATGCTTTAAAATCAAGATACCCATAGAACTGGCTTACTTTATCTAACTCAATTACAAAACGTCTAAATGTAGAAGAGTTTTCAGTGTCATCTAAATGAAGAATCTCAATAGGAGTTTGTGAAAAATGTTTTATAGTTTCTTTTATAAACTCCGACTTCCCTATACCTGAATTCGCTCTAATAATATAAACTTGACTTTTACCTGTTTTTAAATGTTGTTTATATTCATTTTGTATTTTTTCTAGTTCATCTCTACGATTTATAAATTCCATATTTTTATTTTCCTACCGATAACTATTTATTATCACTAGTATACCATAAATTCATCTTTAACAGTTTGATTTATATAATGATTTTTTAGTTAGAATTAAATAGCAAACTATAGTATTCGCCAACTATAGCTTAAAACTCTGTTTTGAAATTATATCTAATACTTTTGATTCAATTACACACTTACAACAAGGAGATATTTGTGTAGTTTGAAGGAAATAAGTACAAGTTTATTAGAAAAGCAACATTTTATAGAATTATCATGAAAAATTCTAATTTTAGAATTATACGTTCTATTGATTTAGAATCTGTTTTTTAATTTCTAAATGTTATAATAGTATTATCGAGTAAAAGAAGCATACCATGATTGGAAACAATATAAAATCCACACGAAAGGAACATGACCTGACACGTCCAGAATTTGCACGAATTGTAGGCATTTCAACAAATAGCCTTAGCAGTTATGAAAAGGGAACAAGTTTAATTTCAACAGAATTAATAGACAAAATTTGCCAAAAAATCAATGTATCGTATGTGAATATTGTTGGGAAAGAAAAAATATTAAATCCAGTGGGAAGATTATAAACTGACTTTAAAAAAAGAGATTGTTAAGAAACGTTGAACAAATCTCCTAACTCATCACTATTGTTATCAAGATAGCCAGAACCTCGTCTTTAATAATGAGAGCAATCACTGAATTGTAATGAGTGGTGCCTTATCTGATATGGTAAATACCAACATTTATCTGTTGACTACTTTAGAAGAGCTGGAGCGTTACAGAGACTACTTGGATGGTATTTAGATCATACTAGAAAACACCAGAAAATCGAATAGTAGCTTAATGAGTTTTTATGATATAATGAGGAGGAGTTTGCCCGTGCCTTAGCTTGCAATATTCACACACTGACGAAAGGCAAGAAAATGAGACAAAATCCAGTAGTTTTCTTTCTTAGCGAACTATAAAGAAAACTATCCATTGCATCAAGCTCAAAGAGTTTCAGGGCAATATAATCATTATTGAGGGTGATAGTTTTCGAGCGCAACACCCACTATTCATCAAAGAGAGATTCTCCAAGACCAGTAGAAAGAGAAACATCATAGAACACTTCTACAGGAAAACGTGTCACAACCTTATCATGTGATTGTTGTGTTTGAAGTAATTCCCTGCGTACTCATCAACCTTATCTTAATTTTTTGAAGAGAGCTGAAGATAGGGAGCATAATCTTATATCCTGATTCAAAATAGGTTGTTGTATGAAGCTCTATTGATTTTTAATAGGTTGGAGAGTTCAGTTTGGGTATTCTACGTTCTTTAAGACGAATACTAGAAAACATAAGATAAAACTCCAGTTACTTTATTATGCAACAATTATGTCAAAAATTTTTCAAGATGTAAGGAAGAGATATATTTAAGGAGTTATTGGTTATTAAAGGTAGTGATTAAGTACAATTTATCACTAGTGTGATATAATTTTATTGAGCATGTTATGCTAATCAATGTTAGGAGATATGTATGATTTCTAGGATAATTTTACAAAATTTTAAACGTTATAAAAGAGTTGATTTTATTTGTAACTCAGAAGTTAACATTTTCGTTGGAGAGAATGGTGCAGGAAAGTCGACGTTATTGTATGCTGTTGGATTAGTGCTGAGTGGAAGTCATAGTCAGATTGAGAGAAGTAGTTTGGCTAGTATCATTAATCAAGAAGCGATTTTAGATTTTATGGGAACAAAGGATATCAATCAGCTTCCTGAGGCCTTTGTCGAAATTTATTTTGATGAATTATGTACTGA
Source organism: Streptococcus mitis (assembly GCF_965111735.1). Taxonomy (GTDB): domain Bacteria; phylum Bacillota; class Bacilli; order Lactobacillales; family Streptococcaceae; genus Streptococcus; species Streptococcus mitis_DR. Next base: position 1,208,816 of record NZ_OZ217346.1, on the reverse strand, counting down.
AATTTCCTCTAACTTCAATATTGAAGGAAAGCATAACTCTCAAAAAATCAAAGCTTTTGGACTTTCATTAAAAATAATTCCCGATCAAGATTATATATCTGAAATTACTTCTGTCTTAAATGATAGTAACTGGACAGTCTTTCCATTTGAGTTCTATAGAGTTGAATTTTTGACATTTTCAGGGAAACCCTACTCCTCGTATAATAAACCGTATAAGTTTCTACATTCGATAATAAATACAAGTCTTATTGATACACAACAAGAAATTCAAAAACGCATCCATGAGGTGTATTTAGAAAATATATCAGCTGAAAATAGAGCAAAAGTTAATCATCAATACAGGATAAATTCATTTAATTTTTTAAAGACTTTAAGGAAGGATGAACTGTTGAAGGAGAATGCTTCAGAATTCCAACTTCATTTTGACGAATCAGAAAATTCATTTAGAAATTCAGTATCAGCTGTAAAAAATGGTGTAGATATAAAAAATTTAGGTCAAGGAGAAAAAGTATTATTAGGTGTTGAAAATGCATACAGTCATCTCAAGGAAACGGTTAAAATACTACTTATTGAGGAACCTGAGAATCATTTGAGCTTCCAAAACCTCCAAAAATTAGTTAGAATGCTAAGTTCAAAAACAGGTGTTCAAGTTTTTATTGGGACTCATTCAAATATGATTGCTTCAAGATTGGGTGTAGATAATCTTCTTTTTTTAGATAATGGTCAGATATCTAAACTTAAAGGTTTGAAAAAAGATACTGTAAGATTTTTCAAAAAATCTACTAATCAAAATTTATTGAACTTCTCTCTAGGTAAGAAGATAATTCTTGTTGAGGGGAATGCTGAGTATATTTTAGTAGAGAAGTTTTTCGAAATACTCCACTCCAAAAAGCCTGAAGAATTTAATGTATCAATTATTTCTGTAGATGGATTAAGTTTTGAGAGGTATTTAGAAATTGCAACCAACTTTACTGATAAAAAAGTAGCAGTTATAACGGATAACGATGGTGATTATGAAAGTAAAGTACAGTCAAAATATAGTTCTTATCAACAATTCCAAAATATAAAAGTTTCCTCTGATTTAGATAATGCTAATCGAACATTTGAATTATGTATTTATAATAATAACAAGGATTTGTTAGATTCTTTTGGTTTAACTAAATCTAAAGATTTATTAGGATATATGCTTAGGGAGAAGGCTGAATTTGCATTGCGATTACTAGAAAAAATGGAGACTGATCATAGAAGTGACGAATTTATTATACCTGATTACATTAAAGAGGCGATTGAATGGATAATAAAAGATTAATTCATGCCGTTGCTGGAAGTGGCAAAACAACTAAAATAATTGAAAGTATTAATCCTCAAAAAAGAAATCTTATACTTACGTATACAGAGACGAACCAGAATACAATCAGAGAAAAGTTGATTGACAAATTTAGCTTCATCCCTGAGTCTACTTTTATTTTTGGTGTTTTTGAGTTTCTATATAGTTTTTGCTTAGTGCCATATTTAGGGAAACGACCAAAAGGAATAAATTTTGATTATGAGCCTCAATGGAAATTTGATAACACTACTATAGATAATACTGGAAGAATTGTTCAGAATCAACTTTCTAAATCTCTATTAAGGGGTTCAGTAATTTATAAGAGGAAAGAGATTGGATTTGATAATTCATATTTGGATAGAATTGATAAATTTTTTGATTGTATTTATGTAGATGAGTGTCAGGATTTTGAGTCAGATGATTTTGATTGGCTTTTAAGTTTAAGTAATCTTAATGCAGAAGTATTTTTATTTGGAGATTTTTATCAAAAAACCTTTAGTACTTCAAGGCGAGCTAATAAAGGAAAAGGGATCCATTCGAGTTTTGAGAATTGGATAAAAGTTCTTTCTGATTCAGGATATGAAATTGATTTGTCAAGTTTATCAAAAAGTTATCGTTGTCCAAAAATAGTTTGTGACTTTATTGTTGATAATTTAGCTATTGAAATTTTATCACAGCGAGAAGAAAAGCTTCCTGCCGAAATTATTCTCATAGACTCAAAGGATAAAATAGAATCAATAATGACAAATGATAACGTTATGAAACTTTTTTATCAAAAATCTTATGATTATGATTGCAAGAGTCAGAATTGGGGGGATAGTAAAGGCTCTGAATATGACAATGTTTGTGTAGTATTAAATCAAACAACATATAAATTATTCGCAGCTGATCGCTTGAATGAACTTTCTTCACAAACCAAAAGTAAATTTTATGTTGCGTGTACACGTACGAGGGGAAACCTATATTTTGTAAATCAAAAAGATATCATTGATTATAAGAAGATAAAGTAAAGGAAATATTATGACAGAACAGTTTTTAAACATACCATTTGTAAGTTATTTTTTAACTACAAATAATCATGATAATCCAAATTTTATTGAGAGAGACACATTCTCCTATCGTTTTAATAGGAACATTGTGACTCATACTCAATCAAGGTATTTAGTTGCTCATATACCTAAAAGTTTTGAAGAGTTAGTTCTTCCTTGGCCTCTATCCTCATTTGTTGAAGAACCAAATTATATTACGGAATACATAAACATAGAGCTGTTAATTAAGAATACAGAGGGTATTATAGATTTAATTAAACAAACTCCTTTAGGCTGTGTTTTCATTCCTGAAGAATTAAAAGATCATCCTATTATTGAACAAATACAAGAAACAACACTACCTGTGATTTTTTTAACAGATGGAGTAGATATTTCTTTCAGCAAACTACAATTGATTGTTGAAAAAAATAGCATTAATGCTAGTCAGATATTAGATAATAAAGTTACAATCTCTGATAAAACAAAAATTGAGCCGATTAGCATACCTCATAAGCACTTTTTGCGACCTTTAGAGATTGCAATCAATCGTAATAGAGGTTTGTACCTATCTATATTTGAAAATAGGCAGGAACCAAAACCATTTGATAACCCAACAACAGAAGGAAAACTAGTGGCAGAGGAACAAGCGATAAGTGATTTGAAATATTATTTAAAGCTCCTAATTGCAGAAAAGTATATCATACATCTTGCAAAACATGAAAAAGGAATTGATTCTTTGATTGAAATTATAAGGAAATGGGATGATTCAATAGATACTGCAGATTTAGACTTGGATATTCTTGAAAAATATTTTTTGAATCTATCGGATTATTTTTTTGAAAAATTTGACGAAATAGTTTATCGTACAGATATGGTATTTGTGTTGCCGATGGTAAATAAAACAAGTGTTGATTTACTAAATAGAGAGTTTCAGTTACGACTATCTAAACCTGTTCTTAGGCAGATATATGATTTTTCAGGATATTATGGAATAGGGGGCGGCAAAGATTTCGAAACGATGCTGAGAATCATTTCTGATAGAGCCTCAGAAAACTCAATTTTAGATTCTTTATCCCTTAATTTTACACTAGATACAAAATCTCCGTATGTGCGTTTACCTAACTTACCTTCGCAAGACATAACAGTTTGGTATTCCCATATGTTTAAAAATACAATGAAGAATGCCAATTTATCAGAAATTGAAAAATTTAATAATAATCTCCATAAAATATCTGAGAAGTTAAAGTTATCATTAGATGATGAGTTTATTGATATACTTGTCAAATATGGGAAGCATATAAAATTCATTACAGATGCACCAATTGAATGGGTTAAATATAAAGATACTCCTCTGGGCTTAATAAAATCAATCAGCAGATTGCCAATTATTCCTGGTAATACGCTAGTAAACTCAGCAAAGCATAATTTACTAACAAAAATTCCAAAAGCTACTGTATCATTTTTAATTATTAATGCACTTAACCCTAATGACACATTATATAAAAATGGAAAAAAATTGGGAGAGCTACTAAAAGAGTATTTTCCTAAGCATTGTGTTAATTACTATGAAGTTAAAAATAAAACTGATTTTATTCGTACGATGAATGAAAACCCTTCAACTTTTTTTATTTACTATGGACATGGTAGTATGCCTGAAGTGAGTAGAAATCAAACAGATCAGATTGGTAAACTTCATATTGGCGATGATGAAATTGATATGATTGAGTTAGAAAATAATATAAAAGTTGTACCTGCTGTCACAATATTGGGAGCATGTCAGACTCAGGTATTGGATGCTCACTATTTAAATATTGGAAATATGTTTCTCGGGTTAGGAAGTCAATCAGTATTGGCAACATATTTCCCAGTTGATGGTTTCTATACATTTAGTTTAATAGAGTCTATTTTTAGACATTTAAAAAATTTTTTAAGCAATCAAGCGCCAGAGTATATAAAGAACTGGTCTGATATTATTTTACAAGCTCGACGAACTCATTATATCATTGAACCAATTAATACAATTATTGAATATTTAGATAAAAAGGGAGATAAAACTAGAGTAGACTCAGAAAGTTTGTCACAATATGTTATGAAATATTGTATAGAATCAAGCTGTAATGCTAACAACTCATATAGTTCTGTCATGGAGAAAAGTGTCATATATAGAGATGAAGCTTATAAAGAATATTTTAAAAACTATCCAGAATCGACTAGAATGTTAATTGATTATATTTTTAAACATAACTATGTCTTTACAGAGAGTATACTATTTACATCTCTTGGTTCTCCAGAAAAAATCAAATTTGTATAGAGCCGTTTTATTGAGAGCATTCAGCTCTCTTTTTTTTACTTTCTATTCAACGCGGTGATATCTTTTCCAAATCTTCCCTGTTATCCTTATATCATTCCTAAAAATTTTTAACTAGGGGTTTGGGGGCGGAGCCACCAAGTTATCTTATCGTTGGCTGTCAAAACTAGAAGGTTTTGATAGGCTGGCGATATGATTTTTGGGATATTGTGGACACAATATCTGAGCTCGCAAAGACCGAACAAGAAGCAAGTGAGGTCTTTAGGAAGCGTACTGACAATGTGAGGTAGACTTACACTGTCAGACAAGTAGAATGATGAAGGGATATCAGAATGGGACAAGAAATTAAGTCAATCCGAAAGCAATTTAGAATCACGAGACAAGAAGAAAAACAGATAAAAGAAATGATGAGGGAACAAAAAGTGGATAGTTTCTCAGAATTTCTTCGTCAAAATTTATTGAAAAAGAATTATCAGGATAGAATTTTTGAAAGTTGGTTCTCCCTTTGGCAGTCTCAAAAGTTTGAACAGATTAGTCGAGATGTGTATGAAGTTCTGGTTATCGCAAGAGAAAATCATCAAGTGACTCAAGAGCACGTCTCAATCTTATTGACTTGCGTTCAAGAATTGATTGCAGAAGTGAATCAAGTGCAGCCACTCAGTCGTGAGTTCCGTGAAAAATATATGGGTTAGGAGGATGTAATGGTTTATCGCTATCGTACCAATCTCAAAAAAGTGTTTCTAACTGATCCAGAATTACACCAATTGAATGAACGGATTGCTAAGAGCAATTGTCAAAATTTCTCAATTTATGCCAGAAAAGTTTTACTTAATCCCAATATGGCATTTGTCACGATTAACACTGATACTTATGACCAGTTAGTTTTTGAATTGAGACGAATTGGAAATAACATCAATCAAATTGCGCGCGCTATCAATCAGAGCCATCTGATTTCTCAGGAACAATTACAAGAATTGAGTAAGGGAATTAGTGAGTTAATTACTGGAGTAGAGAAAGATTTTCAAGTTGAAGTGAATAGACTGAGGGAGTTTTATGGTAGTCACTAAACACTTTGCGACGCATGGTAAAAAATACCGTAGACGATTGATTAAATATATCCTCAATCCAGAAAAAACGGATAATCTAAAATTAGTATCTGATTTTGGCATGAGTAATTACTTAGACTTTCCTAGCCATGCAGAAATGGTAGAGATGTACAATGTCAACTTCACCAATAATGACAAGTTGTACGAATCCAGAAACGACCGACAAGAAAAACACCAACAAACTATTCATGCTCATCACCTCATTCAATCATTTTCTCCTGAAGATAATCTGACACCTGAAGAAATTAACCGCATTGGTTATGAGACCATGATGGAATTGACAGGAGGTCGTTTTAAGTTTATCGTAGCAACTCATACAGACAAAGATCATGTTCATAATCACATCATAATCAACGCTATTGACCGCAATTCAGATAAAAAATTGATATGGAACTATGCCTTAGAACGAAATCTCCGTATGATTTCAGACCGTATTTCTAAAGTGGCTGGGGCGAAAATTATTGAGAAGTGTTTTTCTTACCGTGACTATCAAAAATATAGGCAGTCTAGTCATAAATTTGAATTAAAACAACGTCTTTATTTTTTGATGCAGCAATCTAAATCGTTTGATGATTTTTTAGAGAAAGCAAAGCAGTTGCATGTTCAGATTGATTTTAGTCAAAAGCATAGCCGTTTTTTGATGACAGATAGAACGATGATAAAACCAATTCGAGGACGCCAACTCAGCAAACGAGATCTATATGATGAAGAATTTTTTAGAACGCATTTTGCTAAGCAAGAGATTGAAAGTCGTTTAGAATTTTTGTTGAACCGTGTCAATTCTTTAGAAGATTTAATAACAAAAGCCAAAGAATTGAATCTAACCATTGACTTAAAACAAAAAAATGTAACTTTTATCCTGGAAGAAGAGAATCAAAAGATAAGTTTGGGTCATCAAAAAATAAGTGATAAGAAATTATATGACGTCAAATTTTTTCAAGATTATTTTAAAAATAAGGAAGTCGTTGCTTCAGAAGGATTAGAGAATTTAAAGGAACAGTACCATGCTTTCCAAGAAGAACGAGATAAGGATAAAGTATCCACTGAAGAGATTGAGGAAGCCTTTGAGACATTTACGGAAAAACGAGATACCGTTCGTGAATTTGAAGTGGAACTTGCAGAGAACCAAATAGAGAAGCTAGTTGATGAGGGCATTTATATCAAAGTGTCTTTTGGTATTAAGCAGAGTGGTCTCATTTTCATTCCCAATTATCAATTAGATATTCTGGAAGAAGAGAATCAGACAAAGTATAAAATTTTTATACGTGAGACAACCTCATACTTTGTCTATAACAAAGAACATTCGGATAAGAATCAGTATATCAAAGGACGAACATTGATAAGACAGCTAACCAACGATAGTCGAGTAATACCATACAGAAGACCTACAGTTAAGAGTCTACAGGAAAAGATTACTGAGATTAACCTCTTCATTGAATTAACTGAAGCAGATAAGAAATATCAAGATATTAAAGACGAGTTTGTAAAAGAAATAGCAGAGATAGATATAAAATTAAATCAAATTAATGAAAAAATCGCCAACTTAAATAAGATGGCGGAAGTGCTTATCAATTTAAAGAGTGAGGATGTGAGCAGTCGAAAACTTGCAAGATATGACTTTTCAAAATTAAATTTGCCAGAATCAATTACAGTAGAACAAGTAAGCGAAGAAATAAGAGCGTTTCAAGAGGAGCTAAATCATTATCTTTATGAGTATGAGAACTTAATAAAAAATTTAGAAATGTTTGTAAAAGTACTGAATGATAAGGATTTTGATAAAAAATTTAGTACAGAAATACTATTGGAATAACAAGAACTAATCCTATGGTGGTTAAAGATTAACTATCCTTGTGTTATTGATTAATATATTTGTCATAGTGCTCTTGGTACTGTGCTTTTATATTATGTTCTCCTAGAATTTCAAATACCTGAAGTGCTTGTTTCATCTTTTCGATTCCGTTCGCAGGATTGCGCTTAAATTCAAAATACCCACACGTATATAAGAAGACGGTTTGTTCATAATAGTTCAATTCATTGTTTAGTAATTTTTTTACTTCTTTGATTAGAAAACTACAATTTTGAAATTCTTCATTATCAATACTAACAATTAGGCAATTGATTGCTAATTGTGTAACAAGCCGTTTATTTGTCTTATTTAATGTTGAATAGAGATAATTTTTTAACATTTCTATAGTTAATAAGAAGTAGGAGTTATAATTAATTGTTCTTACACAGTTACCTAATAGGATAATTTCATAGTAACCCCAGTTTTCAACTTTAAAAAGATAATCTGTAAGCTGTAATAACTCCTCGTCCGAGGGGAGAAAACTTTTATTTGTGGTATAGAGAATCGATTTTACCATTGTCTTTTCATAAGGACCCAAGTTATAACTTGAAGAGTTTGATAGTAATTCAATAATACTAGCAAAATTTTTTGAGGAGTAGTGTTTTCGAATATATTGCACCAAGTTAGCGAATGATCCAATTCTAGTAGAGTTATTGTCATGAAGAATAATAAATTCATCCAAAGTTATATGTAATTTATCTAAAATATTGATTAATCTAATACAAGAGATTTCTGATTCTCCACGTTCAAATCTAGAGATTTGAGATTTAGATAAATTACTATCAGCAATTGAAGATAAACTTATTTTCTTTCCTTTTCGAATTTTTCTGAGTGTTATACCAAGTTTTGATTTCATAATTTTCCCGTTTTCCCAACAAAAAAGTAATTGATTTTTATTTATTGTACAATAAATAAAAACTGAAAGGAAGTCTAAATATGAAGAAAATTTTAAAAAATTCTCTAATTTTATTGTTGGTAATGGATATTATTATCGGTGGATAAAATGTTTAGGTGTACACCTAAGTCTTTAGATATCATCTAAAGACTTAGTACTGGTTGGAGGACATGATGAAGGATAGTATGGTTAATTATTGGTTAAATTATTTTCCGGAGTATAGTTTAGAGACGTTTGAAGTAGAATAGATATTAAGGACCTATCTTTCTCTTATTCCAAAGACTCAGCTCCTGTAATAGAAAATTTAAATTTGACTATTGAGTCAGGACAGAGAATTGCACTAGTCGGTCAATCGGGGTCAGGAAAAAGTACGTTATTAAAAATACTATCAGGATTATATAAGATTGATACAGGAAAAGTTTTATTTGATGGTATAAATATTAATCAAATAGATAAAAAAATATTAAGTCAAAATTTAGGAGTAGTTCCACAAGATTCGTTTTTATTGAACAGAAGTATTCTTGATAACATAACTTTAAAGCACGAAGTTACTTCACAAAAGATAGAGGAAATTTGTAAAGCAGTTCAAATCTATGATGAAATCATGGCTATGCCGATGAAATTTAATACTATCATCTCAGAGATGGGTTCAAATATTTCAGGTGGTCAAAGACAACGGATAGCACTGGCACGTGCATTAATAAATAATCCTAGTATTGTAATTTTAGATGAAGCAACTAGTGCATTAGACACTATTAATGAGGAAAGAATAACAAAGTATATAAAAAGTCAGGGCTGTACTCAAATAATTGTAGCTCATAGATTGTCAACGATTAAGGATGCGGATATTATTTTTGTAATGAAAGGTGGTAAGATTGTTGAGTCAGGAAATCATAAGTACTTAATGGCTCTTGGTGGAGAGTACTACAGCTTATATACAAAAAGGAAATGAGGTGTAAAGAAAATGAAGAAAGTAAATGAATATGTAATTTCAACAGCAGCCTCACTAGGGGTGATGATTGGAATAGTATTTGCAATTTTTTTAGATTTTCCAGTTGAATATGGTATTTCTTTAGGCTTGTTGAATGGAATAGTATTGGGTTCGCTGATTTTTTACAAAAACAATAAGAATTAAGCACAATTTTTTGCTGTAAACTAAGGAGTAGAGATGGCTATATAGTGTCTTACTTGAGATTCATAACTGTTTTCTAATTCTTACTATTGGAACTAACTCTTCAATAAGCAGCAACCATTTTTAGGTGTCTTTCTACATTATCGCTTACCTGTACAGGTAAGATTCAACCTCCACTATAATGCTAAAATCAATAATCAATAACAATATTGATGTAAAATTTAAAAGTTTTTTCACACTAAACTTCTCTTTATTTTTTATATAATAATAGAAATACTATTTTAGCTTTACTAAAATCTAGAATATTTGAAAACTAATTGGCTTACTTATATATGAAATCATCCCTAATCTGCAACAAGGAGAGGAATCAATGAAAAATTTAGGACAAATCTTAAAAAAAATTCGAGAAGCTAAGGGCCTCTCTCTTTACAATGTTGCTAATGACAAGATTTCTACCTCTCAGTTATCTCGCTTTGAAAATGGATATACAGATATTACTCTCAGTAAATTACTTTCAGTTTTAAAGACACTGGACGTATCTTTGGAAGAGTTTATGTATTTAGGGCGTGGTTTTCATAAGATGAGTAATTTTGAGGTGATTGATAAGATCAATAATTATTTTTATAAGAATAACAGTCCAGCTTTGAGTCGACTTCTCATTAATTTCACAGAAAAAGAAGAGGAGAAATTAAGTAAGAAATTAACAATAATTTTAATTAAGTTAAAACTCCAAGAAATTGAGAAAGATAATATTGTGACTTCTGAAGAAATTGATTTTATATCAGACTATTTATTCAGCATAGATATCTGGGGTGAATATGAATTAGAGCTATTTTCCTCCACAATGGAAATTTTTTGCCAATCAAGTATTATGATATTAACGAAGGAAATGGTGAGGAGAACTGATTTTTATAAACATTTACCGACCCATAGAAGATTAATTACCAGCATGTTATTTAATGCTTTTAGCCTCAGCGTAGAAAGAAATAATATAGTTGATGCATCTTATTATAGAGAACAATTAGTCCAGTTATTTTTTGATGAAACAGAATTATATGAAAGATTAGTTTTTCACCTCATAGATAGTTGTTACAATTTTAAGATGACAAATGAATTGAGTAATATTTTAGAGATGAGAAAGTGTATTGGCTTTCTGAAAACCTTGGAAAGCATGAGTTTAGTAGATAGATGGGAAAAATATATTGAGAGAATACTTAATAGTAACTAATTGCAAATTAGGGATAAAAACTATTAGACCAACTGCTAGTGATATAATAACATTAGGCAGTAGGTCTAATAGTTTTTATAATCAAGGAGGATTAATCATGAAGAAATTATTTAAGTTCTGGGAAGATGTTGTTTTAGTATAGAAATAAGTCTTGAAAAACTGGATTTGAAGAATTATTTTGATTAAACAATTTTTAGTTAGGGTTCTGTTAAGGAATTATAGTATTTAGAGTTACAAGTTTGAATATCGAAAAAGATATTCACTAGAACTGGGGTGGTTGTAATGAGTGTATTAGAGTTTATAAAACCTAGAAAAGATTCCGTATATACTCCATTGAATAGTATTAGGGTAAAGCTGACAGATAACTGTAATTGGAACTGCTGGTGGTGTCATAATGAAGGAACAGGTAGTAGGGAACAAAGATTAATAAAAAATATTGATTTTTTCAATGATAAATTTTTTAATGATTTTATTGATCTAACAGATTCCTTAAATATTACTGAGGTACATTTGACAGGTGGTGAGCCTAGTTTACATCCAGATATTGACTTAATTATTAAAAAACTGAAAGAATATAATTTTGTTGTTAAGGTGACCTCAATTGGAGGTAAAAAGGAGATTTTTGATAAGATAATATCTTCGGGAATAGATGGAATTAATTTTAGTTTACATGCGGTAGATACGGTTGAAATGTACAACACTCAAGTTAATCGTTCTAATAGATGGGTGGAGCAAAATCATCGGAAGTTAAAAGAGCTAATAGAATATGTAAGTAGAAAAGGAGTTCCTGTAAAGATAAATACTGTTGTAGCCAGCTCTGAAGATTTCGGTAGAGCTTATGAGGTGATGAAGTGGGCTAGTAGTCGCAACATTGCCATAAGAATCTTAAACGAAGTTGAAAACAATGAAAAATCTATTAGTGCGATTAGAAATTTTTTTGATTCGTTAAATGGTATTGAAATAAGTAGGAAATATATCAAAGGAAGTTCATCTGGAACGATTTTTTATTGTGGTGAATATTTTTATGGAATACGATTAGAAAATTTGCTTGGTAATTACAATATTAGGCTTTGTGTCCATAAAACATCACCAGAAACTTACTATAGACTGAGTGAATGTATAGAGACTTCAGCCTTTAAAGAATTGAGAGGTAAAATTAATGAATGAATTAGAAGTTAGATTTGAACTCAACGATGAGAGAGATTATAATAATGCTATTTCATATTTAGAAAAATCTTATAAATTTAAGAGTGAAAATAAGCAAATTGATGAGTATTTTAAAACAAAAGGAAGAGAATTTGAAAATGATGAGGTAGGTAGCTTTATTTACAGAATTCGTCAAGAAGCTGATGATAAGGCATGTGTTTTCACAAGAAAAGATACGATAAAACAAGGAATGTGGAGTGAAAGTGAAATAGAGTTAGAATCTGAAAAATTAGAATTTGTAAGGAATATCTTGCAAGATGGTTTTTCAAATATTTTCACAATAAGTAAATATAGAAAGACTTATCATGATGCATTAGAAAATAAAACGATTAATCTAGATAAGATTGATGGTCTTGGATTTTATCTTGAGATAGAGATTTTAGGAGATTTTTCAAAAGAAGATTATAATAATTTTTATGAGAAAATGTGCGGAGAATTCTCGTTTTTAAATTCAAAAATAGAAACAAAGGGCTATGTCCAATTAATGAGAGAAAAAAATGGACGTAATTGAAATTATCAAACAGTTTTATTCTTATGGTCAAGAAAATGGATTTCGAAAACTACAAGAAGGTAAAGTTGTTAGACCTAGAGGGTCAGAGACTATCTTTAATATGTCTGCTATTTCAGAGCATATTAGTTTGTTTGATATGCTATCTGAAACTGGCTGCGTGGAAAAATATGTAACAAAACAGCTATCATATTTTTCAAATAAGTTAGATGGCGTCGGTATTAATAGATTGACTAACCCTATGGAAGTTGGCTTATCATTTCTAGTGAAGAATTGCAAAGAACCGGAAGAGATGATTTATCATGCTTTAGCTTTTTTGCAAAGCATTGGTTTATTTACACACCGTATATATGTACGATGTGATAAAGAATTAGAGTTTCGCAGATGGTACATAAAAACAGGAATACCATCTGAAAATATATATGAATGGAAAAATATTGAGAAATTTCATATAGGAAAACAGAGACCTACAGGTAATTACTCTTACTTATATTACAAGTATCTTAATGGTGTAGTTCCGTTCGGAACAATTGCAACTATATATAGAGATGGAAACTACCATTTTGATGTAGTTTTTTATGCAGAACGTTTAGCAATGATTCTAGAAGAAAAAGAATCAATCTGGGGAATTTCCGAAATTAATTTTTTGTTGCCAGTTGTGTCATCATTGCCTATTGATTTTTTAAATGTTAATAGATTCGTTTTACTTTTTAGAGTTTTGGTTTTATTAATTCATGGTGGGATAGGAGAAATTTCAAATAAAAAACAGGGGTATTTTTTAAAAAAATGTACTGACCCCAAAAAGTTAGACAATTAATTTATCCGAAGGATTTAGTTCTGTATTGTACAGGGCTAAGTCCTTTTAGTTTTACCTTAATTCGTTTATTGTTGTAGTAATCAATATAGTCTACAATGGCTTGTTCCAATTGCTTAAGCGACTGAAATGACTTCTCATAACCGTAAAACATTTCCGATTTCAGAATCCCAAAGAAGGACTCCATCATACCATTGTCTGGACTGTTCCCCTTACGTGACATGGATGCTTGAATTCCCTTATCCTCTAGAAACTGATGATAAGAATCGTGTTGATATTGCCAACCTTGGTCACTATGGAGAATCGTATTCTCGTAGTGTTTCTCTGTGAAGGCCTGTTCCAACATTGTTTTTACTTGTTCTAAGTTGGGTGAAGTTGAAAGATTATAGGCGATAATTTCGCTATTAAAGCCATCTAAAACTGGTGATAAGTAAAGCTTTTGAGTACTTGCTGGAATGGCAAATTCTGTCACATCTGTGTAGCACTTTTCCATTGTTTTAGAGCCTTCAAATTGACGTTGAATGAGATTCTCTGCCTTCTTACCAACGTCTCCTTTATGAGAAGAATATTTTCGTTTCTGTCGCATTTTAGCTTGTAAATTGAGTACTTTCATCAAGCGTTGAACTCTTTTATGATTTACCAGATAACCACGATTTCTTAGTTCTAAATGAATCCGACGATAACCATAATTTCCCTTGTGTTCGATAAAAATGGATTGAATTTCAGCTTTAAGCTCTTGGTCCTTATCTGGTTTCTCTAGCTGTTTCAAGTGATAGTAGTAGGTCGAACGAGCTAGTTTAATGGCTTTTAGAAGAATATCTAACGAAAACTCAGTCATTAATTCTTGAACAATTTCTGTCTTTCTTCTTTCTCTTTTTCCTCCTTCAATCGGAGTTCTCTCAACTTTTTTAGGATTGCATTCTCCGCTCTCTCAGGTACTCATTTTCTGCTTGAAGACGTTCTAATTCTGTCCTCTCTTCAGGTCTCTTTTTTGGCTTACGTCCCATTTTAGGTACTCTCCCTCTTGTTTTCTCAACAATAGTATACCCGTTTTTCTTGTATTGTGCTAGCCAATTAAGAAGTATCGTACGACTTGGGAGGCCATATTCAAGAGAAACTCTATCTTTAGTCCAGCCTTCATGTATGACTTTATGAATCATTTCTTGTTTTAAATCAGGAGAATAGTAACGATTTTTTCCTTTTTTGACGAACTCTATTCCGTAACGATCAATCAATTTAATCATATACCTAATATTAGAATTGTTTATCCCAAATTTATTTGAAAGCTTCTCTAAGCTATATCCTTGTTTTCTAAGTTCATAGATCTGAACTTTATCATCATAAGTTAATTTCATGATAAAAACACCCCAAAAGTTAGATTTTTTCTGTCTAACTTTTGGGGGGCAGTTCAAAATTATACGTGAATTAGCTTTTTTATTAGATTCAAAAACTATCTCCAATTTATCAAAGAAAAAATTAGTTGACTTATCTTCTAATCTTGTTCACAGTTTAGGTTATACTGATTTGAACATTCAGCAGAAGAGACAACTTGAGGAAAGTATAGAAAAAATAAATTATTTCTCTATTGATATAGCAAAGAGATTAAATAAAGTTGAAAACATGCTTAGGAATCAAGAGGTTAATTCAATTGATTTCAGAAAACTAAAAGGAGAATACGGAATATTTCCTGAATGGATAGTAGCAAAATATTCTGATATTCTCAAGGATAGAGGTATTCATATAGAAATAAAAAAACGGAATTCTATTCGAAGTTTAGCCTTAGGAAACGATAATAGACTAGTAGATATTGATGAACTATTAGGAGAAAAAAATGTCTAAAATACTTGTTATTGGTGGTTTCTCTGAAATACACAGAGCACTTAAAAAAATAATTGTAAGTTAACATTGGTTTGTGAATCTTCGAAGATAAAACCATATTTTAAAGATCTTTAATTCCTTCCTTAACAAAATTATGTGACTTTTGTTACCGATTTTTTGCTGATTTTTTAATAGCTTATAACATTTATAGACGGTTAATAGATTTTGACCGTCTTTCTTAATATTGTCTTACCTATAATAGATGAGCTTGTGAGATATGTTTAATAAATTAACTTTAAATTTTATTGTCCGATTTGGACAATATATTAAATATTTAAAATTTATGGTCTATACTTTTTCTTAGGAGAAAGCTAGATGTACAGACGTTTGAGAGATTTGAGGGAAGATCACGATTTGACCCAAAAACAAATAGCTAAAATACTTTCATTTTCAAATTCAGCTTATGCTAAAATTGAACGGGGCGATCATGCCTTAACGGCAGATGTATTGGTAACTCTCTCAAACTTTTACGATGTCAGTGCAGACTACCTATTGGGATTGACAGATTTTCCTGATAAAATTCGCTTTAGAAAATAATCTCCTCAATTTCATAGAGTGTGAAAATGAGGGGATTTTTTATTTGTTCTTTGAAAATTGAATAGTCCAAAATGGTACTTTCCTCATTTGTGGAGCAAATTTGAATGGCTCGCCATGATAAGAGCGATTTTAAAACCATCAATAAAATAGAGCGATACTTTATATGCCATGATACAAATGATATACAATGATACTTCTGACCGTTCAGGCTGCCATCGTAAAAGAGCAGCAAGTGAAATTCTTATGATGACTTCATCAGTCATGCCATGGAGGAGATTGATAAAAGATAAAAGGGAAGTGATTTTTTGAAATCAAATTTAGAAAATTATATAGTCGAGCTAGAGATGCTAAATCTATTATTCCTAAAAAAACTTATTAGCGAAAAAGAATATGAAAAAATAAAGCTGAAACTGCGTAAAATATACACAAATTGGCTGACCTTTTTTGTTGGTTGCGGTAAAATAAATGCAGATAAATAGGAGGTTAAGTCATGTCAAATAACGTTGAAATTATAAAAGCAAATCCTTTAGTAACTAGAAGAAATGATAATAGTGGTTCTTTATCAAGGAGAGTAGCAGCATATTGTCGTGTTAGTTCCGATAGTGATGATCAAAAAAATAGCTATGATTCTCAAGTTCGTCATTATAGAGAGTATATATCACAGCACCAAGATTGGATTTTGGTTGACATTTATGCGGATGAAGGGATTTCAGGAACTCAAGTAGGAAAAAGACAAGATTTTCAAAGATTGATTTCAGATTGCCTTGATGGAAAAATAGACTATATCATTACCAAAGCCATTGCTCGCTTTGCTAGAAATACATTAGATACTCTCAAATATGTTCGTTTGCTCAAAGATAAACAAATTGGTGTATTTTTCGAAGAAGAAAATATTGATACTTTAACTATGGATGGTGAGTTACTATTGACGATATTGAGTTCGGTGGCTCAACAGGAAGTTGAAAATACATCTGCCCATGTTAAAAAAGGTTTAAAAATGAAGATGCAACGTGGAGAGCTTATTGGTTTTCAAGGTTGTCTTGGTTATGACTATAATCAAGATACAAAGTCGATATCAATAAATGAAAAAGAAGCCAAGATAGTACGTTATATTTTTGAACGATACATTGATGGTATTGGGGGTAGGGCAATAGCTAGAGAACTTGATGAACTAGGTTATAAAACTCCGAGAGGTCTTGATCACTGGCAAGATACAACAGTTTTAGGAATTATTAAAAACGAGAAGTATAAAGGTGATATTCTAATGGGGAAAACTTTCACTGTTGACCCTATTAGTAAGAGACGTTTAATAAATTTCGGTGAAGAAGATAAATACTACATTAAAAATAATCATGATGCAATAATTAGTCCAGAAATTTTTACACAGGCGCAAGAAATTAGATTACGGAGATCAGGAAACAAAAAAACCATAGCAAATACAAAAGGTAAACGAGAAAGATATTCAAGAATGTACCTTTTTAGCAGTAGATTGGAATGTGGTTTTTGTGGTACTGTTCTGTCTAGAAGAAGTTGGCACTCTAGTTCAGAGTACAAAAAGATTATTTGGCACTGTACAACATCTATAAAGAGAGGTAAAAAGTATTGCACTCATAGTAAAGGAATAGAGGAAAAAGCAATAGAAAATGCTTTTTTACAGAGCTACCAACAGTTGTTTTATGAAAATCATAACCTAACTGAAGACTTTCTTGAAATTATAAAAGAAGAGCTTACTGATGATACCTTAAAAGTGGAATTGAATAAGATAATTAGTAAATTAAATTCGTTGTACAAAAAAGAAGAAAAATTAGTTTCAATGAATCTTGATGGAAAAATAAGTGATTCTGTATATGAAGATAAATTCAATCAAATACAAATTGAGAAAGAAAAACTTTTAGAAGAAAAAGTAAACTTAGAAGTAACTTTAAAATCAGAAGTTGATATAAAAAGTAGATTAGAGAATTTTAAAGAAATTTTAACTTCACAAAAGACTTTGACGGAGTTTGACAAGGACATTTTTGAAAGTATCGTTGAAAAAATAATAGTAGGCGGAATAAATTCTGATGGAGAAATTGATCCAGCAATGTTGACTATAATTTTTAAAACGGGAGATTCTTCAACTAAAGATGCAAAATCTTACAAATCTAAAAGAAAGAATGCTAAAATAGAAAATGATAAATTGTGTTTTAATGCCGTAACCGATGACGAAAAAAAGTGTACAAATAAAGAAAACATCGCACGTGGAGTGTGTAGTATTGCTACAACGAAAAAAAGGGTGAAAATCCTTGATTTTAAGCTATTTTACAAGCATTTTGTCTTTGTAGATAAAAACAATTTTGACGTCAAAAAAGTCCTAAAAAGGCACATAGATGTATAGATATTTGTAGATGTCGTTTGCGCATCGGAAAAATGAATACAACAATAAATATTTATCTAAAGAGAGAACAATTGTATATTGTTCTCCTTTTTTTATTTTCAGGAGGGAAAATGAATGGCGTAAAATTATAGTAAATAACAAGAAACTTGACATTATGAGTTGAGTACATTATAATAGAAATACATACCGATAGTATGATAGAAGAGGAATATAATGGCAAGGAATAGAAACCCACATGAAACTAGGAGAAAAATACTAGAAGTTTCGAAAGATTTATTTTTAGAAAAAGGATTTGATAATACCTCAATACAAGATATAATCGATGGGTTAGGTGGATTGACGAAAGGTGTTATTTATCATCATTTCGAGTCTAAAGATGAAATATTGCAATCAATCATTAGTGAAAATAATCAAGAAATTCTAAATTATAATTGGAGAGGAGATACTGCATTAGAAAAAATACAAAATTCTTTGATGGATGCGTTCTCTAATTTAGAACAACAAAGATTAGTATACTCTGTCTCAATTATGCTAAGAAGTCCACGTTTGTTAGGAGAGCAGTATTTAAGTTTATTTTCTGATTTTTTACCAGGGATTAGAGAAAAAGTTTTCGAAGGTGTTAAAGATAAATCAATTAAAACAGAATATCCTGAAGAGCTAGCTGATTTGATTGTTTTAACTTTGAATATTTGGATTGGGTTCCAAATTTCAATTTATTCAGTAGAAGAATTAAAGAGTAAAATGAAGTTCATTAAACTAACTTTTGAAGGTTTGGGAGTGCAGTTGATTACTGATGAAATGATGGAGGTGATTTTCCAATTATTTGATCATTTAAAAGGTGTTAAATAAATTTTAAGTATTGATATTTTAAAAAATACCATACTATAGATATGGTATTAAAAATTTCATTATACATACCTTTAGTATGTTTATTTTTTAAATTTTAACATACCAGAAGTATGTAAGGTGCTTTTTGAATAGTGTAATTAATATTAAGAAAATTTTTTGGAGGAAAAATCTATGTTGTCGCTTATTAAAATTGAATTAAATAAAGTTTCAAAATCTAAATTATTTTGTGCTTGGTTAGGTACTATATTTATAGTACTAGGTATTACAGGAATCATAATCATGGGGTTAGGTACTGATAATAAACTGGGAGATTTTGTTGGACAGAATGCCAATAATATTAGAATTACTGATAAATGGGGAAGTTGGGCAATTGCAACATCATTGTTTGCATCTTTATTTACCAAAGCAGCATTTTTGATTTTTGAATCTTATTTATTGTCTACGATTATTATTGATGAATTTAAACGAAGAACAATTTTTCAGTTGTTTTCCTACCCTGTTTCTAAAATAAAATTATTATGGGGGAAAGTTCTTGCAGTAATTCTGATATCATTTATTGTTCATTTTACTGCACATTTAGTTATTCAATTATTAATTAAATTAGTAGCAGTTTTAACCGAATCAAATTATATCCCAATAGCTAATCAAATGATTAACTTAGCTGGAATTACGGTTGGAACAGTATTAATAGGTATACTACCTTTTGTTTTAGGTATTATTAGGCATTCAATAGCTATAACAATGCTTTCAGGACTTGGTTTAGCAGCATTACTTTCGAATGTAAGTCCAGGTAGTTTAACTAATAATTTTGTTGATAACTTATTCTTCTTAATATTTGCTAGTTTCATAAGTTTAATGATTGTTTCATTTTCAATTTATACTATTTCAAGAAAAGATATTAATATCAAGTAGTATAGCTAAATTTAATAGAAGGAAAGTGCTAATTTTGTGATGATTTATTTAAACGAAGAGACTGTATAAGTTGGAATTTATGCTTCTGAAGAAAAAGCTCTCACATTAAAATCCGACATTGAAGGCGAGGTATAGAGATGGGAAATATTGTTGAAATAAAAGAACTTTTTAAAACTATTGCTAAGGAAGAAATTTTAAGTGGTATTAACTTACAAATTTCTGAAGGAGAAATCTATGGATTTTTAGGACCAAATGGCGCAGGGAAAACAACTTTAATGAAATGCATGTTATCCTTATCAACTGTTACATCTGGTAGTATTGAAATCTTTGGAAAAAATTTACAAGATCACAGAGAGGAGATTCTAAGTCAGGTTGGAAGTGTTATTGAAACACCAATTTTTTATGATAATTGCACTGCAAAAGAAATTTTAGAAATTCACGCTCAGTATATGGGGAAAAATATTATTGAATCAGATATAATAAGAGTCTTAAGAATGGTCGGATTAAAGAATACAACTAAAAAAGTAAAAGATTTTTCGTTAGGAATGAGGCAAAGGCTTGGTTTAGCTCGTGCCTTTCTAACAAAACCTAAATTGTTAATTTTAGATGAGCCAATCAATGGTTTAGATCCAATAGGAATTCAAGAAATTCGAAATCTTTTGTTGTCGCTTTCTAAGGAGCATGGAATTACAATACTAATATCGAGTCATATATTATCGGAAATTTCACAGATAGCAGATAAGATTGGTGTTATCAAAAATGGAGAAATTATAGAACAGGTCTCTATGAAAGAGATTAGGAGAGAGAATATTGACTTAGAAGAATATTTTATGTCACATTTTCTAAATGAAATTTAAGAATTACGAGGTAGATTAGGAATGAAACAATTGACAAAGTACCATAAGAAGTCTTTTTATACTTTCATGATTTTTAATATACTAGTTCCTTTAACTAATATTGCTTTTGCTTATTCTATTAAAATTATAATTGATAGTGGAATGTCCCAAAATAGGGAAGCTCTAACCCAAGCGATACTAATAGGTGCTATCGTAATATTTATCTATGCCAGTCTTAATTTTATATCCCTTCGATTAAGAAATAAACTTGTTAGGCAGATTATGTCAAGATACAAAAATAAGGTGTTTAAATCTATTTTAGATAGGGATTATAGAGAATTTTCTAAGGAAAAATCAGGGAAATTTATTTCAATATTAACTGAGAACATGAAGAAAATTGAGCAGGATTATTTGCACCAATATTTTAATATTTCAAAAAATGTTTCCTTAATGATTTTCTCACTAGTAGCCATGTTTATAGGTAATTGGTTTTTGACCTTATTAGTTATCATTGCTAGCATTATTCCTATGATGATTTCAGGATTTATTGGACAAAAATCAGCCTCTCTACAAAATAGCTCTATGATAGCCGATCAGAAATATTTAGCTAAGGTTAAAGATATTTTAGCAGGGTTTCTAGTTATAAAGAGTTTTAATGTGAAAGAGGCTATCCGTCAAGATTACAAAAACGAAAGCGAAAAATTGGATGAGATATATTTCATCAAAGGGAAATTTGATGTTTTATCTAATGTTATTTCTCAACTTTCAGGGATGATTGTTTTTTTAGTAGCCTTTGGTGGAGGAATGTATCTGGTCTTCGGTGGGCATACCACAATTGGGAGTGTTACAGCTATTGTTCAACTAGTCAATTTTGTAGTAATGCCACTAAATGAAATTGGTATGGGAATGAGTAAATTCCGCGAAGGTCAGGCTACACTGAATTCATTTGAGGTAAAAGATGTAATCGAACTTCAAATTGGTAAAACGAAAGAATATTTTGATGATGTCATTTCTTTTTCAAATGTAGATTTTTCCTACCCTAATGCTGAGGAAAAGATTTTTAATAATTTATCTTTGCAGATCAAAAAGGGGGAAAAAATTGCAATAGTAGGTATGTCAGGCAGTGGAAAATCAACTTTACTCAATCTATTACTGCGTTTTTACGATGTAACAAGTGGGTATATCTCAATTGATAATATAGATTTACAAGCTATTTCAGCAGAGAGCCTTTATAACTTAATGACTATTGTTCAACAAGACGTTTATATCTTTGATGATACTTTAAGAGCAAATATTACTCTTAATCAATTCTTCACTGATGAGGAAATAAAGCAAGCTGTACAGCAGTCAGGTCTAGAAAGTTATGTTTTAGAAAATGAATCTGGTCTACAAGCTTTATGTGGAGAGAATGGATCAAATTTATCTGGCGGACAAAAACAAAGAGTTAGTATTGCGCGTGCCTTGATTCGAAAAACACCAATCTTATTATTAGATGAGGCTACCTCGTCTTTAGATAATAAAGTTACTACTGAAATTGAAAATTCAATTTTAGAAATTCAAGATTTGACGGTTCTTGTTGTTACGCATAAGTTGAATGAGAACATTTTGAAAAAATACGATAGAATTCTCTTTATGAAAGATGGCGTTATTGTTGAAGATGGTTCTTTCAGTGATTTGATGGTTAGGAGAGGTGAGTTTTATAAGTTGTTTGAGTTGAGTGTGTAATTCTCTTTCGTTTTATGGTATAATAAGCATTGTATTTATTGTATATGAATCTGGAGAAAAAATCAAAGATATTTTTGAAGGATAATATGAGAACAAGGGAGAATATATGACCTTAGAATGGGAAGAATTTCTAGATCCTTACATTCAAGCTGTTGGTGAGTTAAAGATTAAACTACGTGGTATTCGTAAGCAATATCGCAAGCAAAATAAGCATTCTCCGATTGAGTTTGTGACTGGTCGAGTCAAGCCAATTGAAAGTATCAAGGAAAAAATGGCTCGACGTGGTATTACTTATGCGACCTTAGAGCACGATTTGCAAGATATTGCTGGTTTACGTGTGATGGTTCAGTTTGTAGATGACGTTAAGGAAGTAGTGGAGATTTTGCGCAAACGTCAGGATATGCGGATCATACAGGAGCGAGATTACATTACTCATCGAAAAGCATCAGGCTACCGTTCCTATCACGTGGTAGTAGAATATACGGTTGATACCATTAATGGAGCCAAGACCATTTTGGCGGAAATTCAAATTCGTACCTTAGCCATGAATTTTTGGGCAACGATAGAACATTCTCTCAACTACAAGTATCAAGGGGATTTCCCAGAGGAGATTAAGAAGCGGCTGGAAATCACGGCCAAGATTGCCCATCAGTTGGATGAAGAAATGGGTAAAATTCGTGATGATATCCAAGAAGCCCAGGCTCTTTTTGATCCTTTGAGTAGAAAATTAAATGACGGTGTAGGAAACAGTGACGATACAGATGAAGAATACAGGTAAACGAATTGACCTGATAGCCAATAGAAAACCGCAGAGTCAAAGGGTTTTGTATGAATTGCGAGATCGTTTGAAGAGAAATCAGTTTATACTCAATGATACCAATCCGGATATCGTTATTTCCATTGGTGGGGATGGCATGCTCTTGTCGGCCTTTCATAAGTACGAAAACCAGCTTGACAAGGTCCGCTTCATTGGTGTTCACACTGGACATTTGGGCTTCTATACGGACTACCGTGATTTTGAGTTGGACAAGCTAGTGACTAATTTGCAGCTAGATACCGGAGCAAGAGTCTCTTACCCTGTTCTGAATGTGAAGGTCTTTCTTGAAAATGGTGAAGTGAAGATTTTTAGAGCACTAAATGAAGCCAGTATCCGCAGGTCTGATCGAACCATGGTGGCGGATATTGTAATCAATGGTGTTCCCTTTGAACGTTTTCGTGGAGATGGGCTAACAGTTTCGACCCCGACTGGTAGTACAGCCTATAACAAGTCTCTCGGTGGAGCTGTTTTGCATCCTACCATTGAAGCTCTTCAGTTGACGGAAATTGCCAGCCTTAATAATCGTGTTTATCGAACGCTGGGTTCGTCCATTATTGTTCCTAAGAAGGATAAGATTGAACTCATTCCAACGAGAAACGATTACCATACCATTTCGGTTGACAATAGTGTGTATTCCTTCCGCAATATTGAGCGAATTGAGTATCAAATCGACCATCATAAGATTCACTTTGTCGCCTCACCGAGCCATACCAGTTTCTGGAATCGTGTTAAGGATGCTTTTATCGGCGAGGTGGATGAATGAGGTTTGAATTTATCGCAGATGAGCATGTCAAGGTTAAGACCTTCTTAAAAAAGCACGAGGTTTCTAAGGGGCTGCTAGCTAAGATTAAGTTTCGAGGCGGAGCTATTCTGGTCAATGATCAACCACAAAATGCGACGTATCTATTGGATATTGGAGACCGAGTTACCATTGATATTCCCGCTGAGGAAGGTTTTGAAACTCTCGAAGCTATCGAGAGACCATTAGATATTCTCTATGAGGATGACCATTTTCTGGTCTTAAATAAACCCTATGGAGTGGCTTCTATTCCTAGTGTTAATCACTCCAATACCATCGCTAATTTTATCAAGGGTTACTACGTCAAGCAAAATTACGAAAATCAGCAGGTTCACATTGTGACCAGACTTGATAGAGATACTTCTGGCTTGATGCTCTTTGCTAAGCACGGCTATGCCCACGCACGATTAGACAAGCAGTTGCAGAAGAAGTCCATTGAAAAACGCTACTTTGCTTTGGTTAAAGGTGATGGACACTTGGAGTCAGAGGGGGAAATTATTGCTCCGATTGCGCGTGATGAAGATTCCATTATTACCAGACGTGTAGCTAAAGGTGGAAAGTATGCTCATACTTCTTACAAGATTGTAGCATCTTATGGGAATATTCATTTGGTAGACATTCGCCTGCACACTGGTCGAACCCACCAAATCCGAGTCCATTTTTCTCATATTGGTTTTCCTTTGTTGGGAGATGACTTGTACGGTGGTAGTCTAGACGATGGAATTCAGCGCCAAGCCCTGCATTGCCATTACCTATCCTTTTATCATCCATTTTTAGAGCAAGACTTGCAGTTAGAAAGCCCCTTGCCGGATGATTTTAGCAACCTTATTACTCAGTTATCAACTAATACTCTATAAAAAATGTTTCAGAGTATAATTATTATCTTAAAGGAGAAAACTCATGGAAGTTTTTGAAAGTCTCAAAGCCAACTTGGTTGGTAAAAATGCTCGTATCGTTCTCCCTGAAGGGGAAGAACCTCGTATTCTTCAAGCGACTAAACGCCTGGTAAAAGAAACAGAAGTGATTCCTGTTTTGCTTGGAAATCCTGAAAAAATTAAAATTTATCTTGAAATTGAAGGTATCATGGATGGTTATGAAGTCATTGACCCTCAACATTATCCTCAATTTGAAGAAATGGTTGCTGCCTTGGTAGAGCGTCGTAAGGGCAAAATGTCTGAAGAAGATGCACGCAAGGTTTTGGTTGAAGATGTCAACTATTTTGGTGTTATGTTGGTTTACTTGGGCTTGGTTGATGGAATGGTATCAGGAGCGATTCACTCAACAGCTTCAACAGTTCGTCCAGCTCTTCAAATCATCAAAACTCGTCCAAATGTAACTCGTACTTCAGGTGCCTTCCTCATGGTTCGTGGTACGGAACGTTACCTATTTGGTGACTGTGCTATCAATATCAATCCAGATGCAGAAGCATTGGCTGAAATTGCCATCAACTCAGCAATCACAGCTAAGATGTTTGGAATCGAGCCTAAAATTGCTATGCTAAGCTATTCTACTAAGGGTTCAGGTTTTGGTGAAAGTGTTGATAAGGTTGTTGAAGCAACTAAAATTGCTCACGACTTGCGTCCTGACCTTGAAATCGATGGTGAGTTGCAATTTGATGCGGCCTTTGTTCCTGAAACTGCAGCTTTGAAAGCTCCTGGAAGTACAGTAGCTGGTCAAGCAAATGTCTTTATCTTCCCAGGTATCGAGGCAGGAAATATCGGCTACAAGATGGCAGAACGTCTTGGTGGTTTTGCGGCTGTTGGACCTGTTTTGCAAGGTTTGAACAAGCCAGTTAACGATCTTTCTCGTGGATGTAATGCTGATGATGTTTACAAGTTGACCCTTATCACAGCAGCTCAAGCAGTTCATCAATAAGATTTAGTCCTCTTTCCCTTGGGAAGAGGCTTTTTAATACTAGGAAAAGGACAGTTAGGGTCTTCTGTGATATACTAGAGATATGTTAGATTTGAAAGAATACGGTATCGTCATGTGGCCGGAGGAGAAGATTGTTTCTTTCCGTGAGAAACTTCTCGCCTGGTATGATGAAAATAAAAGAGATTTACCATGGCGTAGGAGTAAGAATCCTTATCATATCTGGGTCTCTGAAATTATGCTCCAGCAGACTAGGGTGGATACAGTTATCCCTTATTACGAACGATTCTTGGACTGGTTTCCAACAGTGGAAAGTTTGGCAACTGCCCCTGAAGAACGTTTGTTGAAGGCTTGGGAAGGTTTGGGTTATTATTCTCGAGTTCGTAATATGCAGGCTGCAGCTCAGCAGATTATGACTGACTTTGGTGGTCAATTTCCAAACACCTATGAAGGAATTTCCAGCTTGAAAGGGATTGGTCCTTACACTGCAGGTGCCATTTCTAGTATTGCTTTTAACTTGCCTGAGCCGGCTGTAGATGGTAATGTCATGCGTGTTTTGGCGCGTCTATTTGAAGTTAATCACGATATTGGGATTCCAAGTAATCGTAAAATTTTTCAGGCAATGATGGAAATCTTGATTGACCCAGAACGTCCGGGTGACTTTAATCAAGCCTTGATGGACCTAGGCTCAGATATTGAGGCGCCAGTAAATCCCAGACCAGAAGAAAGCCCAGTTAAGGACTTTAGTGCGGCATATCAGAATGGCACAATGGACCGTTATCCAATCAAGGCTCCCAAGAAAAAGCCTGTCTCAATTTATCTTAAAGCCTTGGTGGTCAAAAATACTCAGGGACAATTTTTACTTGAAAAAAATGAAAGTGAAAAGCTATTGGCAGGTTTTTGGCATTTCCCACTGGTAGAAGTAGATGACTTTTTGCAAGAGGAGCAGTTTGACCTCTTCCATCAGGTTGCAGAAGAAAGCGTGAACTTTGGTCCCAGTCCAGAAGAGAGTTTCCAGCAGGACTATGACCTAGATGTTGATTGGCTTGATATTTATTTTGAGACTGTCAAGCATATCTTTAGTCATCGTAAGTGGCATGTTCAAATTGTAGCAGGTCAGGTGAGTGACTACAATGACTTTCCAGATAGGGAAGTTCGCTGGCTTTCACCAGAAGAGTTTAAGAATTACCCACTTGCCAAACCCCAACAAAAAATCTGGCAGGCTTATGCAAAAGCCAACTTAGACAGTAGTAAAGACTAGCTATTGTGTCTTCTTGTTATTTTTTTGGTATAATAGTAGAGAAAAAGGTGAACAAATGAAAAAAATATTAATTGTAGATGATGAAAAACCAATCTCGGATATTATCAAGTTTAATATGACCAAGGAAGGTTACGAGGTTGTAACTGCTTTTAATGGTCGTGAAGCACTAGAACAATTTGAAGCAGAGCAACCAGATATTATTATTCTGGATTTGATGCTTCCCGAAATTGATGGTTTAGAAGTTGCAAAGACTATTCGTAAGACGAGTAGTGTTCCTATTATCATGCTGTCAGCTAAAGACAGCGAATTTGATAAGGTTATTGGTTTGGAGCTTGGAGCGGATGACTATGTGACAAAACCCTTCTCAAATCGTGAGTTGCAGGCGCGTGTTAAAGCTCTTCTTCGTCGTACGGACTTGGTTTCTGTAGATAATCAAGAGTCAGATGAAAAGAAAACCCAACCCTTGCAAATTGGGGACTTAGAGATTGTTCCAGATGCCTACGTGGCTAAAAAATATGGTGAAGAACTAGACTTAACCCACCGTGAATTTGAACTTTTGTACCACTTGGCTTCTCATATTGGTCAAGTGATTACCCGTGAACACTTGCTTGAAACGGTCTGGGGGTATGATTATTTCGGAGATGTTCGGACTGTTGACGTAACTATCAGACGTTTGCGTGAGAAGATTGAAGATACACCTAGTCGTCCAGAGTATATCCTAACACGTCGTGGTGTTGGTTATTATATGAGAAATAATGATTGAATTGATTAGAAAAAATATTCTTACTAGTGATTTTATCTTCATTTTAATTTTATTGGGTTTTATCTTGATTGTTACCTTGCTTTTGCTAGAAAATCGGCGAGATAATATTCGGTTGAAGCAAATTAATCAAAAAGTTAAAGACCTGATTGCAGGAGATTATTCTCAGGTATTGGATATGCAGGGAAGCTCTGAAATCACTAATATTACCAATAATCTCAATGATTTATCAGAAGTAATCCGCTTGACTCAAGAAAATCTGGAACAAGAGAGTAAACGATTGCACAGTATCCTCTCTTATATGACAGATGGAGTCCTCGCGACCAATCGTCGTGGTAAGATTACTATGATTAATGACATGGCTAAGAAACAGCTAGGTGTTCAGAAAGAAGATGTTCTCAATAAAAGTATTCTAGAATTGCTTAAGATTGAAGATGAGTATGAACTTCGTGATTTGATTACGCAGATTCCTGAACTCATGATTGATTCTCAGGATGACAATGGTGAATATCTGAGCCTTCGTGTACGCTTTGCCTTGGTCCGTCGAGAATCTGGCTTTATCTCAGGTCTGGTTGCCGTTCTGCATGATACAACGGAGCAAGAGAAGGAAGAGCGCGAACGGAGACTCTTTGTTTCTAACGTTAGTCATGAGTTACGGACTCCACTGACTAGTGTAAAATCCTATCTTGAAGCTTTGGATGAGGGAGCCTTGTCAGAACCTGTTGCACCAGACTTTATTAAGGTATCTCTAGACGAAACCAATCGTATGATGCGCATGGTAACTGACCTCCTCCATCTCTCTCGAATTGACAATGCGACCAGTCATCTGGATGTGGAACTGATTAACTTCACTGCCTTTATTACTTTTATCCTCAACCGTTTTGATCAGATAAGAGGGCAGGATGAAGAGAAGAAATACGAACTGGTGAGAGATTACCCAATTACCTCTGTCTGGATTGAAATTGATACAGACAAGATGACACAGGTCATTGATAATATTCTTAACAATGCCATCAAGTATTCACCAGATGGTGGGAAAATCACAGTGACCATGAAGACGACTGATGATCAGATGATTTTATCCATCTCAGACCAAGGTTTGGGTATTCCTAAGCAGGATTTACCACGCATCTTTGACCGTTTTTACCGTGTGGATCGTGCTAGAAGTCGTGCCCAGGGTGGGACAGGTCTGGGACTGTCTATTGCTAAGGAAATTATCAAACAGCATAATGGCTTTATTTGGGCCAAGAGTGAATACGGTAAGGGATCAACTTTCACAATTGTGCTCCCTTATGATAAGGATGCAGTGAAGGAAGAAGTATGGGAGGACGAAATAGAAGACCAGAATGAGTGAAACAGGCTTTAAATACAGTATTTTAGCGTCGGGTTCCAGTGGAAATTCCTTTTATCTGGAAACCCCAAAAAAGAAACTTTTAGTGGATGCAGGCTTGTCGGGCAAGAAAATTACCAGCTTACTTGCTGAAATAAATCGCAAACCAGAGGACTTGGATGCCATCTTGATTACGCATGAGCATTCTGACCATATTCATGGAGTGGGTGTTTTGGCTCGCAAGTATGGTATGGATTTGTACGCCAATGAAAAGACCTGGCAGGCTATGGAAAATAGCAAGTATCTTGGCAAGGTGGATGCCTCGCAAAAGCATATTTTTGAAATGGGCAAAACCAAAACATTTGGAGATATTGATATTGAGAGTTTTGGTGTTAGCCATGATGCGGTCGCACCGCAGTTCTATCGCTTTATGAAGGATGACAAGAGTTTTGTCCTTTTGACAGATACAGGTTATGTTAGTGACCGTATGGCAGGAATTGTCGAGAATGCAGATGGCTATCTTATCGAGTCCAACCATGATGTAGAGATTTTGCGAGCAGGTTCTTACGCTTGGCGACTCAAACAACGAATCCTATCGGATCTGGGTCACCTTTCTAACGAGGACGGTGCTGAAGCTATGATTCGGACGCTAGGAAATCGCACTAAGAAAATCTATCTTGGTCACTTGTCTAAGGAAAACAATATCAAGGAACTGGCTCACATGACCATGGTCAATCAGCTGGCGCAAGCTGATTTGGGAGTTGGAATAGACTTTAAAGTATATGATACTTCACCAGATACAGCAACACCATTGACAGATATATAGAGAGAACGCTAAGAAGGTGTTCTTTTTATATTGACTGAACACCTAAAAAGTAATACAATGGTGTTACTATTAAAAAAGGGAGTGCAAAAGATGACTACTATTACATTAAAAGTTTCTGAAGCTGATAAAACATTTATGAAAGCAATGGCTAAGTTTGAAGGAGTTTCCCTGTCGGAACTTATCCGCACCAAAACTCTTGAAGCTCTAGAAGATGAATACGATGCTCGTGTGGCAGATTTAGCCTATCAAGAGTATTTAGAAGACTTGGAAAAAGGAGTTGAACCCATTACTTGGGAAGAAATGATGCATGATTTAGGCTTGGAGGATGAATAATTTGTATAAATTAGTTCCAACAAGACGTTTCATCAAGCAATTGAAAAAATTGGATCGTTATACGCAGAAGATAATTACAAACTATTTACAAACCAATGTTTTGGAAGACCCGAGACGACACGGAAAGGCTTTGGTTGGTAATCGCGTTGGTCAATGGCGCTATAGAATTGGTAATTATCGAGTTATCGTACAAATTGTAGATGATGAAGTAGTCATTGCTACTTTAGAAGTTGGTCATCGGAGAGATATTTATTGAATTAAAGTTGAGTAATAACAGTATAGAAAGTGAGGAGAGTAAAATTTGAAGAAAAAATGGTTTTTTGCAGATTATTATGATACAACAATTATTTTACTTGCTTTAATCTCTGTTATTCTGGTATTACTTGGATTTGCTGAGATGATTGATTTAGACAGTCCTCCATACAGTATTATTGACTTACAACTTTGGTTTGTGTTTGTGGTAGATTATGGTTGGCGGTTCTTTTCAAGTAAAGCAAAATGGAGGTTTATAATTGAAAATATCTTTGATCTGCTAGCTATCCTGCCTTTAAATGCTATTTTTACAGTATTTCGATTAGGGCGTATCTTCCGCTTAGCAAGGTTGACAAAATTACTGAAACTGACTCGTTTACTTAGAATAATTGGACTTACAGGTAAATTAGAAAGAAAAATTAGTAGATTCTTACGGACAAATGGCCTGATTTATATCTTGTATGTTAATATCTTTATTGTGCTAGTAGGAAGTTCAATTTTATCTGTAGTTGAAGAGAAATCCTTCTCAGATAGTCTTTGGTGGGCTCTTGTGACAGTAACTACTGTTGGTTATGGTGATATTGTTCCAATTTCACTTTTTGGGAAATGGATAGCTGTTTTATTAATGTTGGTAGGGATTGGTACAATAGGAATGTTAACAAGTGCCTTGACGAACTTTTTTGTAAAAGATAATCCAGATGAACAGATAAAACTTGATAAACTTAAAGACGAATTATCGAGCCAAAGAATATTACTAGAGAAACAATCCGAGAAGATAGAAGAACTGCATAGAATGATACAAGATTTGATTGAAAAAAGGTAACTTTGACCATTTAAAAACCACTCGATGAGTGGCTTTTTTACAATCCTGCAAATTCTTTGATTTCTTGTGCTGACATTGAAGAGTCGCAACGGACATTGATTTGTCCATCAGCAATGTGAACGAAGCCTGGTACAGTTGGGATTCCGTAGCGTGAGCGGAAT
This sequence comes from Streptococcus mitis, assembly GCF_965111735.1. Lineage (GTDB taxonomy): Bacteria > Bacillota > Bacilli > Lactobacillales > Streptococcaceae > Streptococcus > Streptococcus mitis_DR. The sequence continues at coordinate 1,177,073 of NZ_OZ217346.1, read as the reverse complement.
GCTTGCAACTCATTGAGTTGGCTTGCTTCTTCACTGTTGATGAAGTAGATGTGAGCTTTAGTTTCAGCTACGACACCTGCCAAAGTACCTGCAAATTTACGGCAGTAAGGGCAAGTTTTGCGACCGATAAAGAAGGTTGCAGTTTCTTTTTTATCAAGAGCTTCTTGCGTACGCGCAACTGTAGTGACTTCAAGGTCTTTGATATTATCTAAAAATTGTTCCATGAGATTACCTCGCTTTCGTTGATATGTCTAGTATGCCATAAAGTTTCTAAAATTGCTTAGATTTGATACGAAAAAAAGATGAGATTGGTTAGTCTCATCTTTTATAGGTCTTTATTTTACAAAAGCATTGATTTCTGCTTCAATGTTAGCAATCTTAGCTTGTGATTCTTCGTTGCTTTCCCCTACAACTGCAATGTAGAATTTGATTTTTGGTTCTGTACCTGAAGGGCGAACAGCAATCCATGAACCGTCAGCAAGTGTGTATTTCAACACATCACTTGGAGGGGTTGTCAAGTTTGTAACAGTACCGTCAGCAGCAGTAGCTGTTTGAGCTTTGAAGTCTTCTACGACAGTGATAGCTGTTGCGTTCCATTCTTTTGGAGCATTGTTACGGAATTTAGCCATAATCGCTTTGATTTGTTCAGCACCATCGACACCTGAAAGGGTAACAGAGATAGTTTTTTCTGCGTAGTAGCCGTACTCTTTGTAGATTTCTTCGATACCGTCTGCAAGTGTCAAACCACGTGAACGATAGTAGGCAGCAAGTTCAGCAACGACAAGAACGGCTTGGATAGCGTCTTTATCACGTACGAATGGTTTAATCAAGTAACCGAAGCTTTCTTCAAATCCCATCATGTAAGTGTGATTGTGTTTTTCTTCGAATTCTTGGATTTTTTCAGCGATAAATTTGAAACCTGTCAAAACGTTGAACATGGTTGCGCCGTAGCTTTCAGCAATCTTCGTTACCAAGTCAGTTGAAACGATAGATTTGCAGAGAGCGGCATTTTCAGGAAGAGTTCCAGCGTTTTTGTGGGCTTCCAAGATGTATTTAGCCATGATGGCACCGATTTGGTTACCTGAAAGGTTGAGGTAGCTACCATCTTTTTGAAGAACTTCAACACCAACACGGTCAGCATCAGGGTCAGTTGCGACAAGAACATCTGCACCAACTTGACGACCAAGTTCTTCAGCAAGGGCAAAGGCTGCTTGGCTTTCTGGGTTTGGAGATTTAACAGTTGAGAAGTCTGGGTCAGGAGTTGCTTGTGCTTCAACAACTTGAACAGAGTCAAATCCTGCTTGGGCAAGAGCACGACGAGCCAACATTTCACCAGTACCATGAAGTGGTGTGTAGACAATTTTCATGTCTTTACCGAATTCTTCAATCAAGGCTGGGTTGATGTTCACATCTTTGACTTCTTTGAGGTATTCTACATCGACAGCTTCGCCGATAACTTCAATCAAGCCAGAAGCTTTTTCAGCTTCGACATCAGCAACTTCAACTGCAAATGGGTTTTCGATTGCACGGATATATGTAGTCAAAGCGTCTGCATCGTGTGGAGGCATTTGTCCACCGTCTTCACCGTAAACTTTGTAACCGTTAAATGGTGCAGGATTGTGGCTAGCTGTGACCATGATACCTGCGAAACAGTTGAGGTGACGAACTGCAAATGATAGTTCTGGAGTTGGACGGAGGCTTTCAAATACGTAAGATTTGATGCCGTGTTTAGCAAGAACTGCCGCAGACTCAAAGGCAAACTCAGGTGAGAAGTGACGGCTATCGTAGGCGATTGCGACACCACGTTCTTTTTCGTTTCCACCTTTAGACTCAATCAAACGAGCCAATCCTTCAGTAGCTTGACGAACAACGTAGATGTTGATGCGGTTTGTACCAGCGCCAATCAAGCCACGCATACCTGCAGTACCAAATTCAAGATTTGTATAGAAGGCATCTTCCTTCGTTTTTTCATCCATATTTTCCAAATCTTGACGAAGGTAGTCAGGAAGCTCCGCAAAATCAACCCATTTCTGGTAATTTTCTTGGTAAGACATTAAAATTCTCCTTTTTATAAATTGTTTTAACCGTTCACATTATAGCACTTTTTAGCGTTTTAGTAAAACGGTAGCATAATTTTCATAAAAGTGGTGTCATATGTCGGTTTATCAAGTCTTGAATGCCTTAGGGAAACATGCTATACTACTTGTATGATTATTTTACAAGCTAATAAAATTGAACGTTCTTTTGCAGGAGAGGTTCTTTTTGATAATATCAACCTGCAGGTTGATGAACGTGATAGGATTGCCCTTGTTGGGAAAAATGGTGCAGGTAAGTCTACTCTTTTGAAGATTTTAATTGGAGAAGAGGAGCCAACTAGCGGAGAAATCAATAAGAAAAAAGATATTTCTCTATCTTACCTAGCCCAAGATAGCCGTTTTGAGTCTAAAAATACCATCTACGATGAGATGCTTCATGTCTTTGATGACCTGCGTCGGACTGAGAAACAACTGCGTCAGATGGAGTTGGAGATGGGTGAAAAGTCTGGTGAGGAATTGAATAAGCTGATGTCAGATTACGACCGCTTATCTGAAAATTTTCGTCAGGCAGGTGGCTTTACCTATGAAGCTGATATTCGAGCGATTTTAAATGGATTTAAGTTTGACGAGTCTATGTGGCAGATGAAAATTGCTGAGCTTTCTGGTGGTCAAAATACTCGTTTGGCACTTGCTAAAATGCTCCTTGAAAAGCCCAATCTCTTGGTCTTGGACGAGCCAACCAACCACTTGGATATCGAAACCATTGCCTGGCTAGAGAATTACTTGGTAAACTATAGCGGTGCCCTCATTATTGTCAGTCACGACCGTTACTTCTTGGACAAGGTTGCGACAATTACGCTGGATTTGACCAAGCATTCCTTGGATCGTTATGTGGGGAATTACTCTCGTTTTGTTGAGTTAAAGGAGCAAAAGCTAGCTACTGAGGCAAAAAACTATGAAAAGCAACAGAAGGAAATCGCAGCTCTGGAAGACTTTGTCAATCGTAATCTAGTCCGAGCTTCAACGACCAAACGTGCCCAATCTCGACGCAAACAACTGGAAAAAATGGAGCGTTTGGACAAGCCTGAAGCTGGTAAGAAAGCAGCCAACATGGCTTTCCAGTCTGAAAAAACGTCTGGTAATGTTGTTTTGACTGTTGAAAATGCAGCTATTGGCTATGATGGGGAAGTACTGTCAGATCCTATCAATCTAGACCTTCGCAAGATGAATGCTGTTGCTATTGTTGGACCAAACGGTATTGGAAAATCAACCTTTATCAAGTCGATAGTAGACCAGATTCCTTTTATCAAGGGTGAAAAGCGCTTTGGCGCTAATGTTGAGGTTGGTTACTATGATCAGACTCAAAGCAAGCTGACACCAAGTAATACTGTACTTGATGAACTCTGGAATGATTTTAAACTGACGCCGGAAGTTGAAATCCGTAACCGTCTAGGTGCCTTCCTTTTCTCAGGAGATGATGTTAAAAAATCAGTCGGCATGCTGTCTGGTGGGGAGAAAGCGCGTTTGCTTCTGGCTAAACTTTCCATGGAAAACAACAACTTCTTGATTCTGGATGAGCCAACCAACCACTTGGATATTGATAGCAAGGAAGTGTTGGAAAATGCCTTGATTGACTTTGATGGAACTCTTCTATTCGTCAGTCACGACCGTTACTTTATCAATCGTGTGGCAACTCATGTTTTGGAATTGTCTGAGAAGGGTTCGACTCTTTACCTGGGAGATTACGACTACTATGTTGAGAAGAAAGCAGAAGTAGAAATGACTCAGGCTGAGGAAGCTTCAACTATCAACCAAGCAAAAGAAGCAAGTCCAGTCAATGACTATCAAGCTCAGAAAGAAAGTCAAAAAGAAGTTCGCAAACTCATGCGACAAATCGAAAGTCTAGAAGCTGAAATTGAAGAGCTAGAAAGTCAAAGTCAAACCATTTCTGAACAAATGTTGGAAACAAACGATGCAGGTAAACTCATGGAATTACAGACTGAACTGGATAAAATCAGCCATCGTCAGGAAGAAGCTATGCTTGAGTGGGAAGAATTATCAGAGCAGGTGTAAGATTTCTAAGTTTTCTGCCCTTCTCCATTGTGAGGAGGGCTTAATTTATGGTAAAATGGTTTTATGAATAAAAGAATGAATGAGTTAGTCGCCTTGCTCAATCGCTATGCGACTGAGTATTATACCAGCGATAATCCGTCGGTTTCAGACAGTGAGTATGACCGTCTTTACCGTGAGTTGGTCGAGTTAGAAACTGCTTATCCAAAGCAAGTGTTAGCAGACAGTCCGACCCATCGTGTTGGTGGCAAGGTTTTAGATGGTTTTGAAAAATACAGTCATCAGTATCCTCTTTATAGTTTGCAGGATGCTTTTTCACGTGAGGAGCTTGAAGCTTTTGATGCGCGTGTTCGTAAGGAAGTTGCCAATCCGACCTATATTTGTGAGCTGAAAATCGATGGCTTATCTATCTCGCTTACTTATGAAAAGGGGATTCTAGTTGCAGGTGCAACACGTGGAGATGGTTCAATTGGTGAAAATATCACAGAAAACCTCAAGCGTGTTAAGGATATTCCTTTGACTTTGCCAGAAGAACTAGATATCACAGTTCGTGGGGAATGTTATATGCCACGCGCTTCTTTTGACCAGGTCAACCAAGCTCGACAAGAAAATGGAGAGCCTGAATTTGCCAATCCTCGTAATGCGGCGGCAGGAACCTTGCGTCAGTTGGATACAGCTGTAGTTGCCAAGCGCAATCTTGCTACCTTCCTCTATCAAGAAGCCAGTCTTTCAACTCGTGACAGTCAAGAAAAGGTGTTGAAGCACCTTGAACAACTAGGTTTTGTGGTTAATCCTAAGCGAATCTTGGCAGAAAACATAGATGAAATCTGGAATTTTATCCAAGAAGTAGGACAGGAACGGGAAAATCTGCCTTATGATATCGATGGTGTGGTGATCAAGGTCAATGACTTAGCAGGTCAAGAAGAACTCGGTTTTACCGTCAAGGCTCCAAAGTGGGCAGTAGCCTACAAGTTTCCTGCTGAGGAAAAAGAAGCTAAACTCCTATCGGTTGACTGGACAGTTGGCCGTACGGGTGTAGTAACCCCAACTGCAAATCTAACACCAGTACAACTAGCTGGTACAACTGTTAGCCGTGCAACTCTGCACAATGTGGATTATATTGCTGAAAAAGATATCCACAAAGACGACACGGTTATCGTTTATAAAGCTGGAGATATTATCCCTGCTGTTTTACGTGTGGTAGAGTCCAAACGGGTTTCTGAAGAAAAACTAGATATCCCTACAAACTGTCCAAGTTGTAACTCTGACTTGTTGCACTTTGAAGATGAAGTGGCCCTTCGTTGTATCAATCCGCGTTGCCCTGCTCAAATCATGGAAGGTTTGATTCACTTTGCCTCTCGAGATGCCATGAATATTACAGGCCTTGGTCCATCTATTGTTGAGAAGCTTTTCGCTGCCAATTTAGTCAAGGATGTGGCGGATATTTATCGTTTGAAAGAAGAAGATTTCCTCCTTTTAGAGGGGATTAAGGAAAAGTCCGCTGCTAAACTGTATCAGGCCATTCAAGCATCAAAGGAAAACTCAGCTGAGAAACTCTTGTTTGGTTTGGGAATTCGTCATGTCGGAAGCAAGGCCAGTCAGTTGTTACTTCAACATTTTCATTCAATCGAAAATCTGGCTCAGGCAGATCCAGAGGAAGTGGCTAGTATTGAGAGTCTGGGTGGTGTGATTGCCAAGAGTCTTCAGACTTACTTTGCTACAGAAGGCTCTGAAATTCTCCTCAGAGAATTGAGAGAAGCTGGGGTCAATTTGAACTATAAAGGTCAGACTGTAGTGGTAGATGCAGCCTTGTCAGGCTTGACCGTTGTATTGACTGGAAAATTGGAGCGACTCAAGCGCTCAGAAGCTAAAAGTAAACTCGAAAGTCTGGGTGCCAAAGTGACAGGCAGTGTTTCTAAAAAGACAGACCTCGTTGTTGCAGGAGCAGATGCTGGAAGTAAACTTCAAAAAGCACAAGAACTTGGTATTGAGGTTCGAGATGAAGCTTGGCTAGAAAGTTTATAAAGAATAGTAGAAGGCTAGGTGTTAGATAGTCTGAAACTGTCTTTCCTAAAGTGTTTTGACATGGATTGAGTCTATCTTGAGTAAGAAATTAAATCGCTGAATCTATCAGCACCACATAAAAAATTAAATTAAAATTAGAAATTAGGAAAAGAAATGTTTAATTACCCTGTAGTCATCCATTTTCATCGAAAAAACGGGGATTATGCAGCCTGTTCATTTAGTAGAAAACAGGCGGACAATGTTGAAAAATTGTATTATGAAAATAACTTTTTTGGAGCAAAGTTCTCCTTCACAGTTACAAGTCAAGAAAAGTTAGAAAACCTGAAGTTTTCTGTCGAGATTGATGGGACAGTTAAGGAATATTCCGTGCGTTATAACTACTATCCGCTTCTGACAGAAGTTTGGATTTTAGAGGGCGACGAGACTGTTTATTATTCTGAAAACCCAGCCATTGCTAGTCCTTACTACAAAGATCAAAATCCATTTGCTTTTGATAGAGCAATACATAGCGCTAGTTTTGATCACCACTGGGGCTACCAAGGAGAACTAGGTTACAGTCTTTCAGATTATCAGACTAGCTTTAAACTTTGGGCTCCTACGGCTACTGCTGTACAGGTGGTTGTCTACGAAAATACCAGCAACGACGCTCCGATTTGGAAAACCTTTAATCTAGAGCGTGGTAATAGCTATTCATACAGTCATAAGTACAATACCATTGGTGTTTGGAGTCTAGACTTAGATGAAAATCTTGCTGGCAAGGCTTATCAGTATCAGATTGACTTTCCTCACCACCAGACTGTGACGAGAGATCCTTACACGATTGCCACAAGTCCTGACGGCAAACGTTCCGTAATTCTTTCTCATCAAGACAGACAAGTAGAAGGATTTGTGGTCAAACATGGAACAGAAGCGCCTTGGCGTTTGGAAAATCCATGTAAAGCAGTTATCTGTGAAATGCATATCCGAGATTTAACCAAATCTCCGACCTCTGGAGTTGCAGAGCATCTCCGTGGAACCTTCCTTGGTGCTGCCCAGACTGGAACTGTAAACCAATTCGGACAAGCAACCGCCTTTGACTATATCAAAGAACTTGGCTGCAACTATGTTCAACTCCAGCCTATCTTTGATCGCCATAAGGAATACGATGAGGATGGAAATGTAACCTATAACTGGGGTTATGACCCTCAAAACTACAATGCACCAGAACCAAGTTTTTCTAGTAATCCAGATGATCCAGGGCAGGTCATTCGTGATTTGAAGACCATGGTTCAAGCCTATCACGATGCGGGGATTGGTGTCATTATGGACGTGGTTTATAATCACACCTTTTCAACGGTTGATGCACCTTTCCAAACAACTGTCCCTGATTACTACTATCGCATGAATCCAGACGGTACCTTCCAGAATGGAACAGGTGTTGGAAATGAAACAGCCAGTGAACACGAAATGTTCCGCAAGTACATGATTGATTCTCTTCTATACTGGGTACAGGAATACAATATTGACGGCTTCCGTTTTGACTTGATGGGTATTCATGATGTCAAAACCATGCAAGCGATTCGTTGGGCGCTAGATGAGGTTGATCCCCGTATTATCACTTATGGAGAAGGCTGGGATATGGGAACAGGTCTTGCAACTTATGATAAGGCCAAGAAGGATAATGCCTACCAAATGCCAAATATCGGATTCTTCAATGATAATCAGCGTGATGCGGTCAAAGGAGGAGAAGTTTATGGTGCAATCAAGTCAGGATTTGTAAGTGGTGCAGCCACTGAACCAATCATTGCCAAGGCCATTCTTGGTAGCCGAGAATTGGGTTCTTATCTCAGTCCAAACCAGGTTCTCAACTATGTTGAAGCCCATGACAATTACAATCTTCATGATTTGTTGGCGACTCTTCATCCTGATCAAAGTTCAGACCAGATTATGCGCAAGGTTGAGACAGCGACAGCAATGAACCTTCTCATGCAAGGAATGTCCTTTATGGAAATTGGCCAAGAATTTGGTCGAACCAAATTAATTCCGACGGGTGAACATGGACAACTCACTTCGGCAGACCGAGAACGTGCTATGAATAGTTACAACGCTCCTGACAGTGTTAACCAAATAAACTGGGATTTAATCAATGAAAGACAAGAAAGCATTGACTTTGTCCGTCAAATTATTCGACTGAAAACACAGACTAGCGCCTTTTCTTATCCTACATACGAAGAAGTTTACCGTCATGTCTTTGTTCACACAGCTGCAGAAAATAGCGGATGGATTGTTTACGAGATTCACGGGGGGCCAGAACATCTATTGGTAGTATTCAATGCCAAGGGAACTTCCTTATACTTTGAAAATGCAGGAAATCTAGAAATGCTTGTGACCAATAGTCGTTCGAAACAAGAAAATGTCATTGATGATACTAGTGTCGCAGTGCTAAAAGTACTCTCTTAAATGCATAAACTAAAAAGGGTTAGATTGTCTAATCCTTTTTATCATTTATAAGTTTTCAATGAAGATTAGAATCAAGTTTCAAATAGTTTGAAAAACCAAGCTTGTGAAAATAATCTCAAAAAAATTGCAAAAAGGGTTGTAATTTTCTGAAAATTTGGTAAAATATATCTTAATCATTTTCAGGAGGACGAGAATTTGACAAGATATCAGAATTTAGTAAATGGAAAATGGAAATCAGCTGAAAAAGAAATTACGATTTATTCACCAATAAACCAAGAAGAATTAGGGACTGTTCCAGCTATGACTCAGGCAGAAGTAGATGAGGCTATGAAAGCTGCGCGTGCAGCCCTGCCAGCTTGGCGAGCTTTATCAGCAGTTGAACGTGCGGCTTATTTGCACAAAACAGCAGCTATTTTAGAACGTGATAAGGAAGAAATTGGTACTATACTTGCCAAAGAAGTGGCAAAGGGAATTAAAGCAGCTATTGGAGAAGTGGTGCGTACCGCAGACTTGATTCGCTATGCTGCTGAGGAAGGTCTCCGTATCACTGGACAAGCAATGGAAGGTGGCGGTTTTGAAGCAGCAAGTAAAAATAAATTGGCCGTTGTTCGTCGCGAGCCAGTTGGTGTCGTGCTGGCTATCGCTCCCTTTAATTATCCAGTTAATTTATCTGCTTCTAAAATTGCACCTGCCTTGATTGCAGGGAATGTAGTCATGTTTAAGCCACCAACACAAGGTTCTATTTCTGGGCTCTTGTTGGCTAAAGCGTTTGAAGAAGCAGGGATTCCGGCTGGTGTTTTCAATACCATTACGGGTCGTGGTTCAGAAATTGGGGATTATATCATTGAACACAAAGAAGTCAACTTCATCAACTTTACAGGTTCAACTCCTATCGGAGAACGTATTGGTCGTTTAGCTGGTATGCGTCCAATCATGTTGGAGCTTGGTGGGAAAGATGCAGCCTTAGTACTAGAAGATGCAGATTTGGAACATGCTGCCAAGCAAATTGTTGCGGGTGCCTTTAGCTATTCAGGTCAACGTTGCACAGCCATTAAACGTGTTATTGTTATCGAAAGTGTAGCAGATACACTAGCTGCTTTGCTTCAAGCAGAGGTTACTAAATTAACAGTTGGCGATCCATTCGACAATGCTGATATCACACCAGTTATCGACAATGCTTCAGCAGACTTTATTTGGGGCTTGATTGATGATGCACAAGAAAAAGGTGCTCAGGCTCTTACACCAATCAAACGCGAAGGCAATCTTCTATGGCCAGTGCTTTTTGACCAAGTTACAAAAGATATGAAAGTGGCATGGGAAGAGCCATTTGGTCCTGTTTTACCAATTATCCGTGTGGCTAGTGTAGAGGAAGCCATTGCCTTTGCCAACGAATCTGAATTCGGCCTTCAATCCTCAGTCTTTACAAATGATTTCAAAAAAGCATTTGAAATTGCTGAAAAACTTGAAGTGGGTACAGTTCATATAAATAATAAAACCCAGCGTGGTCCAGATAATTTCCCATTCCTTGGTGTCAAAGGTTCTGGCGCTGGAGTGCAAGGAATTAAATATAGTATTGAAGCGATGACAAATGTCAAATCCATTGTTTTTGATGTGAAATGAAATGTAAAATCAGGAAATTCGTTTCTTGCTTTATTTTTTTACTTAAAATCATATTTTTGTTAGCAAAATGACGAACTTTATGATAGTATTATTAAAAAAAATCTGTTTTCAAGGTGTTTCTGAAAAATTCTTGATTTACAAGTGAACACATCAGTGAATTTGTTGAAGACTTTCAAAAGAATTTTTTGCAAATTCCGTAATTTACTTGAATCTTCCCTAAAAAGGTAGTATAATAAATCTATAGAAAACGCTTACAGAAATAGGAGGGTGTATGGATAAGAAAAAAGCTTTAGAAACCTTTATGACAGGTGAAAATTTTCACCTCCAGCATTATCTGGGAGCGCATAGGGAAGAAAAAAATGGAGAGTATGGCTATACTTTTCGTGTGTGGGCACCCAATGCTCAGGCTGTACATTTGGTAGGAGATTTTACCAATTGGGTTGAAAATCAAATTCCAATGGAACGAAATGAATTTGGAGTCTGGGAAGTCTTTACCAGTCTTGCTCACGAAGGCCAAATTTATAAGTATCATATCACACGTGTAAATGGCCATCAGCTTATGAAGATTGACCCTTTGGCTGTACGGTATGAGGCACGACCTGGGACTGGTGCTATTTTAACAGATATTCCAGAAAAGAAATGGAAGGATGGTCTTTGGCTAGCTCGTAGAAAACGTTTGAGCTTTGAAGAGCGTCCTGTCAATATTTACGAGGCTCATGCTGGCTCTTGGAAGAGAAATCCTGATGGCAGCCCCTATAGTTTTGCTCAATTGAAAGATGAACTCATTCCTTACTTGGTTGAGATGAATTATACTCACATTGAGTTTATGCCTTTGATGTCTCACCCACTAGGTTTGAGTTGGGGCTATCAGCTTATGGGTTACTTTGCTTTAGAGCATGCCTATGGTCGTCCTGAAGAGTTTCAAGATTTTGTTGAGGAATGTCACTTAAATAATATTGGCGTTATTGTAGACTGGGTACCTGGTCACTTTACTATCAATGATGATGCCTTGGCCTATTATGATGGAACACCGACTTTTGAATACCAAGACCATAATAAGGCTCATAACTACGGTTGGGGAGCACTCAATTTTGACCTTGGAAAGAATGAAGTCCAGTCCTTCTTGATTTCTAGCATTAAGTTTTGGATTGACTTTTATCATTTGGACGGTATTCGCGTGGATGCGGTTAGCAACATGCTCTATCTTGACTACGATGATGCTCCATGGACACCTAATAAAGATGGTGGCAATCTCAACTATGAGGGTTATTATTTCCTTCAACGCTTGAATGATGTGATTAAACTAGTTCATCCAGACGTTATGATGATAGCTGAGGAAAGTTCATCAGCTACTCAGATTACTGACACTAAGGATTCAGATGGTCTTGGCTTCGACTACAAATGGAATATGGGTTGGATGAATGACATCCTCCGTTTCTATGAAGAAGATCCGATTTATCGTAAATATGACTTTAACCTGGTGACTTTCAGCTTTATGTATGTATTCAAGGAGAATTATCTCCTACCATTCTCGCACGATGAAGTGGTTCATGGCAAGAAGAGTATGATGCACAAGATGTGGGGAGATCGCTACAATCAATTCGCAGGCTTGCGCAATCTCTACACTTACCAAATTTGTCACCCAGGTAAAAAATTGCTCTTCATGGGGAGTGAATATGGGCAATTCCTAGAATGGAAATCTGAAGAACAGTTGGAATGGTCAAACCTAGAAGATCCAATGAATGCTAAGATGAAGTATTTCACTTCTCAGCTAAATCAGTTTTACAAAGACCACCGCTGTCTGTGGGAAATCGATACCAGCTATGATGGTATTGAAATCATCGATGCGGATAATAGAGACCAGAGTGTTCTTTCCTTCATCCGTAAGGGTAAGAAGGATGATATGTTAGTCTGTATCTTTAATATGGCACCTGTTGAACGAAAAGATTTTACAATCGGACTTCCTGTTGCAGGGATTTATGAAGAAGTCTGGAATACTGAGTTAGAAGAGTGGGGCGGTGTCTGGAAAGAACATAATCAAACTGTGCAAACACAAGAGGGACTTTGGAAAGATTATGAGCAGACTTTAACATTTACCCTACCGGCTATGGGAGCAAGTGTTTGGAAAATCAAACGCCGCTTGAAATCAACTAAAACCGTCACAAGTAAAAACCAAAAAGGAGTAGAAAATGAAGAATGAAATGTTAGCTTTGATTCTTGCTGGTGGGCAAGGAACTCGTCTCGGTAAACTCACTCAAAGCATTGCAAAACCAGCTGTGCAATTTGGTGGGCGCTACCGTATCATTGACTTTGCTCTTTCAAACTGTGCCAACTCAGGCATCAACAATGTTGGAGTCATTACACAGTACCAACCACTTGCTCTCAACAACCATATTGGGAATGGTTCAAGCTGGGGACTAGATGGTATCAATTCTGGTGTCTCTATTCTTCAACCTTATTCTGCAAGTGAAGGAAATCGTTGGTTTGAGGGGACTAGCCACGCTATTTACCAAAATATTGATTATATCGACAGTGTCAATCCTGAGTATGTCTTGATTCTATCTGGGGACCATATCTACAAAATGGATTATGATGATATGCTCCAGTCTCACAAAGATAATAATGCCAGCTTGACAGTAGCGGTTTTAGACGTCCCTCTTAAAGAAGCTAGTCGTTTTGGTATTATGAACACAGATGCCAATAACCGCATTGTTGAATTTGAAGAAAAACCAGCTCAACCTAAATCTACAAAAGCTTCTATGGGAATTTACATTTTTGATTGGCAACGTCTGCGCAATATGCTTGTTGCTGCTGAAAAGAGCAATGTGGATATGTCAGACTTCGGTAAGAATGTCATTCCAAATTACCTTGAGTCAGGTGAAAGTGTCTATGCCTATGAATTTAACGGTTACTGGAAAGATGTTGGTACTATTGAGTCGCTTTGGGAAGCGAACATGGAGTACATTTCTCCAGAGAATGCCTTGGACAGCCGTAACCGTCAATGGAAGATTTACTCAAGAAACCTAATTTCACCACCAAACTTCCTTGGGGCAAATGCACATGTTGAAGATTCTTTGGTTGTCGATGGCTGTTTTGTCGATGGAACTGTTAAACATTCTATCCTCTCAACAGGGGCGCAAGTTCGCGAAGGGGCAGAAGTAGTAGATTCAGTTATCATGAGTGGTGCAATTGTTGGTCAGGGAGCTAAAATCAAACGTGCCATTATTGGTGAAGGTGCAGTTATTTCTGATGGTGTCGAAATTGATGGAACAGAAGAAGTACAAGTTGTAGGATATGATGAAGTAGTGGGGGTAGCAACAGATGAAGATTGATAAATATTCTGCCATTTTAGGAAACACAGTTGGTTTTCATGATATGTCAACACTGACAGACCACCGTCCAGTAGCTAGTTTGCCATTTGGTGGTAAATATCGCTTGATTGACTTCCCGCTTTCAAGTCTTGCTAATGCTGGTGTCCGTAGTATTTTTGGTATTTTCCAACAAGACAATATCAGTTCAGTCTTTGACCATATCCGTTCAGGGCGTGAGTGGGGATTGTCAACTCTTCTTAGCCACTACTATCTAGGTATTTACAATACCCGTGTGGAAAGTAGTACAGTTGGAAAAGAATACTACCAACAGCTTCTTACTTATTTGAAACGTTCTGGCTCAAACCAAACAGTGTCACTTAACTGTGATGTTTTAATTAATATTGATTTGAACCAAGTTTTCCATCTACATAGTACAACAAAAGGGCCAATCACTGTAGTTTATAAAAAACTACCTAAAAAAGATATTTCAGAAGTAAATGCAATCTTGGAAGTGGATGAAACAGACCATGTTCGTTCTCATAAACTCTTTGATAACAAGTCAACAGATGAAGTTTACAATATGTCCACAGATATCTTTGTCGTTGATACCCCTTGGTTGATTGAACGCTTGGAAGAAGAAGCTAAGAAAGAACATCCAGAGAAATTACGCTATGTTTTACGTGATTTGGCTGCAAAAGAAGGGGCTTTTGCCTACGAGTACACAGGTTATCTGGCAAATATTCATTCTGTAGAGTCTTATTATAAAGCGAATATCGATATGCTTGAATCGCAAAAGTTCTATTCTCTCTTCTCACCAAACCAAAAGATTTATACAAAGGTCAAAAACGAAGAGCCAACTTACTATGCCAATACATCTAAGGTAAGTACTTCTCAGTTTGCTTCTGGTAGTATTGTTGAAGGTCAAGTGGCTAATTCTGTTTTATCACGTAATATTCATGTCCATAAGGATAGCTTGGTTAAAGATAGCATCTTATTCCCTCGTGTTGTTATTGGAGAAGGTGCTCAGGTAGAATACGCTATATTGGACAAGGGTGTTGAAGTTGCGGATGGAGTAGTGATCCGTGGAACTGCAGAACATCCAGTCGTCGTTAAGAAAGGTGCTAAAGTAACAGAGGATATTCATTCATGAAAATTTTATTTGTAGCAGCTGAGGGTGCACCCTTTTCAAAAACAGGTGGTTTGGGAGACGTCATTGGCGCTCTTCCTAAATCACTGGTAAAAGCGGGACATGAAGTTGCAGTAATTTTACCCTACTATGACATGGTAGAGGCTAAATTTGGAAATCAGATTGAAGATGTGCTTCATTTTGAGGTTAGTGTTGGTTGGCGCAGACAGTACTGTGGGATTAAGAAAACAGTCTTAAATGGTGTGACCTTCTACTTCATTGACAACCAATATTATTTCTTCCGAGGTCATGTTTACGGTGATTTTGATGACGGAGAACGCTTTGCTTTTTTCCAACTGGCTGCCATTGAGGCTATGGAAAGGATTGACTTTATTCCTGATCTTCTCCATGTTCATGACTACCATACAGCTATGATTCCTTTCTTGTTGAAGGAAAAATACCGTTGGATTCAAGCCTATGAGGGCATTAAAACTGTTTTAACCATTCATAATTTGGAATTCCAAGGACAATTTTCAGAAGGAATGTTATGGGATTTGTTTGGAGTTGGCTTTGAGCGTTATGCTGATGGTACCCTTCGCTGGAATAACTGTCTGAACTGGATGAAGGCTGGTATTCTCTATGCGGATCGTGTTTCAACCGTTTCGCCTAGCTATGCTCATGAAATTATGACTAGTCAGTTTGGATGTAACTTGGATCAGATTCTTCGAATGGAGTCTGGTAAGGTCTCTGGTATCGTAAATGGGATTGATGCTGACCTGTATAATCCTCAGACGGATGCTCTTTTAGATTATCATTTCAATCAGGAAGATTTGTCTGGAAAAGCCCAAAATAAGGCAAAATTGCAAGAGAGAGTTGGCTTGCCAGTTAGAGCTGACGTTCCACTGGTGGGAATTGTTTCTCGTTTGACACGCCAAAAAGGTTTTGATGTCGTGGTCGAAAGTTTGCATCATATCTTGCAAAATGATGTTCAGATTGTTCTTTTGGGAACTGGTGATCCAGCCTTTGAAGGAGCTTTCTCATGGTTTGCTCAGATTTATCCTGACAAGTTATCAGCAAATATTACTTTTGATGTCAAACTTGCTCAAGAAATCTACGCTGCTTGTGACCTCTTCCTCATGCCGAGTCGTTTCGAACCGTGTGGCTTGTCTCAGATGATGGCTATGTGTTACGGAACCTTGCCATTAGTCCATGAAGTTGGTGGCTTGCGAGATACCGTTCGCGCTTTCAATCCAATTGAAGGAAGCGGTACTGGCTTTAGCTTTGACAATCTATCTCCTTATTGGTTAAATTGGACTTTCCAAACTGCATTGGACTTGTACAGAAACCATCCTGACGTTTGGAGAAACTTACAAAAACAAGCTATGGAGTGTGATTTCTCATGGGATACAGCCTGCAAATCATACCTTGACTTGTACCATAGTTTAGTTAACTAATAGATAAAATCGTATGATGACTTCATACGATTTTTGGGCTGTTTAGAGAGGAGATCTTATGTCTCAAATAAAAGGCTTGTGTGTCATGGATGTTGACGGCACCTTAATCCTAGAAGAAGTGATTGACCTTTTGGGAAGAGAGGCAGGTTGTGAGGAGGAAATTGCGCAGCTTACAAGTCAGGCAATGAGAGGAGAGTTTGACTTTGAAAGCAGTTTAAGCAAAAGAGTTTCCTTGTTGGAAGGTCTTCCTATTTCGGTTTTTGATAAAGTCTTCAACACTATTCATCTAACGCCAAATGCACAGAAATTTATCTCTATTCTCCAAAAGAATGGCATCCTAGTTGGTCTGGTGTCCGGTGGATTTACACCAATAGTTGAGAGATTAGCAAAATCCCTTGGTATTGCCTATTTTTCTGCCAACCAACTTGAAGTTAAAGACGGTCATCTAACAGGAAAGTTAGTTGGACAAATTATCAATCCCGAGATCAAAAAAGATACTCTAGAACAATGGAGAAAGGAACTAAAACTTTCTAAAGAAAGAACGATTGCAATCGGTGACGGGGCTAATGATATATTAATGTTAAAGTCGGCGGGACTAGGAATCGCTTTTTGTGCCAAAGAAGTACTGAAACAAGAAATACCAAATCATGTTGACAAGAGGGATTTTTTAGAAGTTCTTCCTTTGATTGCCTGTTTAGAATGAGGGAAAATATGAAGATTGTAATTGCACCAGATTCATTTAAGGAAAGCTTGACCGCTCAACAGGTAGCTGAAGCAATAAAAAGAGGCTTCCAACAATCAATAGCAGATGTAGAATGTCTCCTCTGCCCTATTGGTGATGGGGGAGAAGGTACTGTAGATGCTATTCGACATTCTCTTGACCTTGAAGAAAAATGGATCCAAGTGACAGGCCCTTTTGGCCAAAAAGAAGCCATGCGCTATTTTCAAAAAGGGGGACTGGCACTATTTGAAGTTGCTGATTTAGTTGGCCTTGGAAAAATTCCGATAGAGAAACGAAATCCACTTCAAATTCAGACTTGTGGTATTGGAGAGTTGATTCGTCATCTCATTGCTCAAGGGATTAAAGAAATCTATATCGGCGTTGGTGGCACGGCCAGTAATGACGGAGGAATTGGGATCGCTGCTGGTTTAGGTTATCGATTTTATGATAGGGATGGAAATGTATTGCCCGCTTGGGGTCAGTCCTTATTGAAATTAGCTTCTGTTTCAAAAGAAAATCGCTATGAAATTCCTGAAGATGTTCAAATTCGTATTTTAGCAGATGTCGTGAGTCCCTTATGTGGTCCTCAAGGTGCGACCTACACGTTTGGCAAGCAAAAAGGTCTAGATCCTACTATGTTTGATGCCGTAGATCAAGCGATCCAAGATTTTTATGAAAAAGTCTCCCCTGCAACATTGGAACTTAAAGGAGCAGGAGCTGGTGGAGGCATTGCTGGCGGTTTGTGTGCCTTTGCTCAGGCAAATATCGTGTCGGGAATTGATACCTGCTTGAACTTAATTAACTTTGATAAGAAAGTTTCACATGCTGACTTGGTTGTTGTAGGAGAAGGAAGGCTAGATAGTCAAAGCTTATCAGGTAAAGCGCCTATTGGTGTTGCAAAAAGAACCCCTGTCGGAGTTCCTGTCATTGCTATTTGTGGTAGTCTTGCTGAGGATTTACCTCCTTTACCATTTGAAAATATCCAAGCTGCCTTTTCTATTTTGGAGAAAAGTGAACCTTTAGAAGATAGTCTGAAAAATGCCAGTTTCTATTTGGAGCACACGGCTGCCAATATCGGGCATTTATTAAATATGCGCAAGATTTAGCCAAACCATTTCTTCCATAAGGATGTTTTGGATGGTTCTTCCTTTTTAACTTCCCAAAGTTTTGCAAAAGCAAGTCGAAGATTCTTTTCTTCTACTTGAACTGGTGCATTGCTATGGATAATCAGGCCAAAAGGAGAAGAAGTATGCTCTTCAGATACAATAGTAGCTTGACTATCAGTTTCTTTAGCTTCTTTTAAGTAGAAAACTTGCTTGTCAAATTCGATATTTGGTGAAATCTTCACAAATAGTGGTTCTGCTTTTTCCTGAAGGTTTTCTAAAATAGATAAAAAGCCTTTTTCTAACTGAGGGCTATTTGCTGTGTCAATATCTGCATATCCAAGAACTCTTTCCTCAAAAGTGCCAAGATAGCGTCTTTGCTCATCCGGATTTAATTTTGAGCCACCATGAGCTTTTTCAAGTAATTGTTTTGATAAATCTGTCATGAAAACAGTATATCATAAAAGTTAGAATAAAACAGATAAAAGAAAGCGATTACTTTATAAAGTTAAGGAAAATTTGCACAAAGATAACGTTTTTTCTTGAAAAAGGAGGGGTTTTAAGGTATTATAGAGGTGTAAAAAATTTAACTCATAAGGAGAGTAAAAAATGTCAATTATTACTGATGTTTACGCTCGCGAAGTCCTAGACTCACGCGGTAACCCAACACTTGAAGTAGAAGTTTATACTGAATCAGGTGCTTTCGGACGTGGTATGGTTCCATCAGGAGCTTCTACTGGTGAACACGAAGCAGTTGAACTTCGCGACGGTGACAAATCTCGTTACGGTGGTCTTGGTACACAAAAAGCTGTTGACAACGTAAACAACATCATTGCTGAAGCTATCATCGGCTACGATGTACGTGACCAACAAGCTATCGACCGTGCTATGATCGCTCTTGACGGTACTCCTAACAAAGGTAAATTGGGTGCTAACGCAATCCTTGGTGTGTCTATCGCTGTAGCTCGTGCTGCTGCTGACTACCTTGAAATCCCACTTTACAGCTACCTTGGTGGATTCAACACTAAAGTTCTTCCAACTCCAATGATGAACATCATCAACGGTGGTTCTCACTCTGACGCTCCAATTGCTTTCCAAGAGTTCATGATCGTACCTGCTGGTGCGCCATCATTCAAAGAAGCTCTTCGTTGGGGTGCTGAAATCTTCCACGCTCTTAAGAAAATCCTTAAATCTCGTGGTCTTGAAACAGCCGTAGGTGACGAAGGTGGATTCGCTCCTCGTTTTGAAGGAACTGAAGATGGAGTTGAAACTATCCTTGCTGCTATCGAAGCTGCTGGATATGTTCCAGGTAAAGACGTATTTATCGGATTTGACTGTGCTTCATCAGAATTCTACGATAAAGAACGTAAAGTTTACGACTACACTAAATTTGAAGGTGAAGGAGCAGCTGTACGTACTGCTGCAGAACAAATCGACTACCTTGAAGAATTGGTAAACAAATACCCAATCATCACTATCGAAGATGGTATGGATGAAAACGACTGGGACGGTTGGAAAGCTCTTACTGAACGTCTTGGTGGCAAAGTTCAATTGGTTGGTGACGACTTCTTCGTAACAAATACTTCTTACCTTGAAAAAGGTATTGCAGAAGGTGCTGCTAACTCAATCCTTATCAAAGTTAACCAAATCGGTACTCTTACTGAAACATTCGACGCTATCGAAATGGCGAAAGAAGCTGGTTACACTGCCGTTGTATCACACCGTTCAGGTGAAACTGAAGATTCAACAATCGCTGACATCGCAGTTGCAACTAACGCAGGACAAATCAAGACTGGTTCACTTTCACGTACAGACCGTATCGCTAAATACAACCAATTGCTTCGCATCGAAGACCAACTTGGTGAAGTAGCTGAATACCGTGGATTGAAATCATTCTACAACCTTAAAAAATGAACCTGAGACAAAATAGTTCTCAGCCACAAAAAAGCTAGAGATTTCCAATTGCGGAACTCTAGCTTTTTAATTTTGAGTCGTTCTCTTATTGTATTTGAGGAGGTTATTGGCCATAAGTATCAATCCCATGTCAATTCTCACTTGACGCTTCCCTCTCAGATTACATCTCTTGTAACCCAAACAAGCCTTGATCTACCCAAAGACAGGTTCCACATCAATCTTGCGTTGAGCGAAAATCTGTCTACCTTCGGGAGATAAAAGCGCCTGACATTCTTTAGCTTTCAAGTTTTGATAGCGTTCGTTCATATACAGTCCCTTTTGAGGGGCTGATTCAGGTTCATCAGCGTAGTAAACCTTGATTTCCTGTTGAAAGTCCGTCTGTGTTTTCTGATGTTTGATATGGTGAAAACGATAATACCAGCTATCAGGATATGTGTAGCTATCCTCCTTGTCATCATAGTGCCAATTCGCTAAGTTTCTAGCTGACTGTTTATACCCTCTCTTCTGTTCCTTGTCAAACATGGCATATTTAATCAGATGGTTCACCCCCTTTTCATCTAAACGAAGGAGGTTCTCTTCACTTCCATATCCAGCATCTGCAACAACTGTCTTCAAGTCATGCGGATAGGTTTCAAGGAATGGCAGAAGAGTCTTGGTGTCTGTCGGATTTGAGAAGACATCATAGTGAAGAACAAATTGGTTTTCAGTAGCGATTTGAAGATTATAAGCAGCCTTGAGTTGGCCATTTTTCATATAATCTTCTTTCATTCGCATAAAAGTGTCATCTGGATCGGTTTTGGAAAAGCTGTTGCGCCCTTCAAATGTCTCTTGATACTTCTTATACTTTTCAGCACGTACTGAAAAATCCTCCTTGACTTTACGCAAGACTTCCTTGAGTTTACGACGCGGGGTTTTACGTTCATCCTTCCCTTTAACGGGTGTCTCCTCAATGTCCTGGTTCAATTTTTTCAATTCTCCTTCAAGGACTTGAGCGAATGCAAGCAACTGCTCTGAGGAGATAGGCTCTTGTGTATCCAGTTCGATAGCTTGATAGATAAGGGGAGTGATTTCTTCTTGAAAATAGTTCTGTATCTGTTCTTGCAGTTTGGCGGAGAATTTCTCTGTCGCTTTCTTCCACACAAAACTATACTTGTTGGCATTGGCTTCAATCTTAGTCCCGTCAATAAACAGACAATTTAAGGTCACTAACTCTTCCATTTTTAAACGAAGATTGAGGTCCATGAAAAGATTACGTATGAGTTCTTCCATCTCTTCAGCGACTCGAAAACGATTGATGGTGCGGTAGCTGACAACCAACGGTCCTGTTAGGTACTGCATAGCGAGGTTTTCAATCATCATTTTTTCGATTTTTCGTCCAGAGAAAATCCCTTGTGAATAGGCAAATAGAAGAGTAGCTATAAGCATTTTAGGGTGATAAGACGGGCGACCAAAGGCATGATAGAAGGCATGGAAGTGACAATCCTCCAAGGTATTCACCACTTTTTCAATAGTAAAGACGAGATGGTCTTGCGGCAAGAAAGAACTGATTTCTAGTGGTAAAGTTGTTTGATTTTTGTTATAGTGAATATGCATGGGATAGCCTTTCTAAATGGTTTATTGGGCAATTCTATTTTACTAAGACTATCGCAACCATGCAAAAAAGCAACGGATTTGCCGTTGCTTTTTTTGGAGATAAGAGACTATTGTCCCAGACTCATCTCGAACCTTGAAACTCAAAAGTTTGGCAGTTGATTTAACAATGTTTGAAGCCCCTCGGATTCTTTCCGAAGGGCTATTTTTGATACGACGGGCATGTCGTGCATCTGAGGTGTAAGTCCTCCGTGGGCACTCGCTACCGGTGAACCCAATAGCGATTCCCAAGCCTGATTATCGTGAGGTAGCGGGGAGAGGAAAGGATAGCGAAATCGTGGCTCTACAAACAGGAACGTGATAGTAAGGCGTATATAGCGGATAAGGGGGCCTGAAACTCTAAAGTCCAAAAAGGTAGTAACCTATATGCGTAAATTACGAGAGTAATTGAATTCGGACTAAGATTTATCTTTTTCACTGTAACCTTTTAACGTCCTCATATCTTGTATAAACGAGGAAAGATGTACGACTTATCCCGTGAGGTCTCATGAGCGCTGAAAGCGTAGTAACAACGAATCATGAGAAGTCAGCCGAGCCCATAGTAGTGAGGAAACTTCTGTAATGGAAGTGGAGCGAAGGGGTGAACAACTAATTGAAGTAATCCTACTTCACTTGTGCCTGTAAAACGAACGGTCTGATAGAACTGGACTCTGTCACGTACTGACTAGATGAAAGTTCACTAATATAAGATGTCCCTCAGGCACCAAAACAAGAAAGGAATACGCACATGTCAAAATTGCTAGATAAGATATTATCACGCGAAAATATGCTGGAAGCTTACAATTAAGTAAAATCCAATAAGGGCTCAGCTGGGATTGATGGAATTACTATCGAAGATATGGATAATTATCTCAGACAAAACTGGCGCCTGACTAAGGAACTGATAAAACAGAGAAAATATAAGCCTCAACCAGTTCTCAGAGTTGAGATTCCCAAACCAAACGGAGGTATCCGTCAACTAGGAATTCCAACAGTTATGGATAGAATGATTCAATAGGTCATTGTTCAAGTCATTAGCCCTATCTGTGAACCCCATTTCTCAGATACGAGCTATGGATTTAGACCAAATAGGTCGTGTGAAAAAGCTATCATGAAGCTCTTAGAGTACTTAAATGACGGCTATGAGTGGATAGTGGATATAGACCTAGAGAAATTTTTCGATGAGGAAATTTATCTCCTCTCTTATCCAATATCATGCTTAATGAATTGGACAAGGAATTAGAAAAGAGGGGACTTCGATTTGTGCGCTACGCAGATGATTGTGTGATTACGGTCGGAAGCGAGGCTGCCGCTAAGCGTGTGATGTATTCAGTCAGTCGTTTTATTGAGAAACGGCTAGGTTTGAAAGTAAACATGACCAAGACTAAGATTACCAGACCAAGAGAGTTGAAATATCTAGGTTTTGGGTTCTGGAAATCATCAGACGGTTGGAAAAGTCGTCCACATCAAGATAGTGTTCGGAGATTTAAGCTTAAATCACAGAGGAAATGGAGTATAGACCTAACAAGACGTATTGAGCAACTGAATTTGTCTATTCGAGGATGGATAAACTATTTCTCATTGGGAAATATGAAAAGTATAGTCACTAGCATAGATGAGCGCTTGCCTACTCGCCTACGAGTGATTATCTGGAAGCAATGGAAGAAGAAATCTAGACGATTATGGGGATTGCTTAAGTTAGGGGTTCCTAAATGGATAGCAGATAAGGTATCTGGCTGGGGCGACCACTATCAATTAGTAGCTCAGAAGTCGGTACTTAAACGTGCGATATCAAAACCAGTCCTTGAAAAACGTGGACTGGTTTCGTGTTTGGATTATTACCTTGAACGACATGCGTTAAAAGTAGTTGAACCGCCGTATGCCGAACGGCACGTACGGTGGTGTGAGAGGGGCTAGAGATTATCCCCTACTCGATTATTTAGGGGGCAAAAAAGGGGCTTTGTTTATGATATAATAGACAAAAACACTTGTATTAGAGAGAAATCATGTCTAAAGAAATTGATATTGAGTATTACCACCAGCTGGCCTTGCAAAAGCAGAAGGAACATCGTAAAGTGTTAGCTAATCTAAAGAAAAAACCTCCTAAAAACTTAGACAAGATAGCCCAGCAGATTCACCAAGAAGTTTTTGCTGAGATTGATTGTACTGCCTGCGCTAACTGTTGTAAGACTTTGGGACCCGACTTCAAAGAGGCAGACATCACCCGTATTGCCAAGTATTTTAAGATGAAATTACCTGCTTTTGAAGCGGAGTTTCTGCAGGTAGATGAAGATGGGGATAAGGTTTTCAAATCCATGCCTTGCCCATTTTTAGGAGGCGATAACCTCTGTTCCATCTATGACGTTCGTCCAAAGGCCTGTCGTGAATTTCCCCATACTGACCGCAAAAAGATTCATCAAATCAATCATCTAACGATTAAGAATACCTTGACCTGTCCAGCAGCCTATCTCTTTGTTGAGAAATTAAAGGATAAGTTGTAGAGATTTAAAGGATAAAAGATTTCTAATAATAACTAGCAATATGAAGGGAGTACTCCTGTGCCTAGACCGAAAACAAAAGAGGGGCTAATGCTAGCCTCTAAGGAAAACTATGACAAGCTCAACCGTTTCATCTAAACGTTGTATAAGTTTAAAAGGGCTATCAAGTGATGTAGCCCTTTTGACTTATACAAGCAAATTACCATGCAAAAGCTGTCGTTGGAGCATTGAGCGCTTCTAACCACTGTTTATTTTTTACGGGGCAAAGAGTTACGGATATACCGGCCATATCTAGACTGGTCATAAATGTTCCTGATTTTATAAATGTGATAGTGACTCCTTCAATTTCTAAGAGTTGAAGGAGATCATTGAGAAATATGCCCATTTCTAGGTTGGTAGTAGTGCCTAGATTATTTACAAGCAATATAAATTGATCACCACGTTTCCAATGATAGTGCAATCTTAATTTACTTATAATTTCATTTGCAAGGATTTCCGATGATTGGAATGGGACGATACGATAGCCTTCTTCGCCATGTATCCCAATACCATAAGAAATATTTCCTTCTTCCAAGTTAAATAGTGGAAGGGTGGCTTGGGGGAGACTAGCTGATCTCGTTGCAAAGCCAATTGTTGCTATTTCGGGAGCAAGTTCATGACCTAAATCAGTTAGTTGCTCGATGTCGGCACCATTTTGAGCTGCATATCCTAGAACTTTATGAAGTAAAATAGTCCCTGCAAGCCCTCTTCCTCTAATTTGAAATCTATTGTGAGGTTCAATTGAAATATCGTCGTGTGCTAGACTATAGCCGACCTTAATTCCTTCTTGTCTAGCAGTATTAATGGCCCAGCTAAATTCTTTGATGTCTGCTTCGAAATTTTTTACAATGATGAAGACACCGTGACCATTGTTTAAAAAACGAATGGACTCTAAGATTTCAGTTCTTGTAGGAGGAGTAAATAATTGGCCATAGATAGCAGCAGTAAGCATTCCTTCTCCCACATATCCAATATGAGCAGGTTCGTGACCTGAACCTCCACCCGATAATATTGGAACCTGATGAGGATTGCGATTTTTTTGATAGACTAATGGTAAGGCAGGGTGTTTTTCTAATTCAGGGTGACTGCTGACAGTTGCCGAAATGTAACTTGAAATAATTTTCTGTTTATGATTTGAAATAAATGTCATTGTGGTCTCTTTCCAATAATTGTCATGATTAGAAAGTCTGGTTGTGGAACTGGACTTTTTTTATTGACGTAAGCCTTCACGATTTCTGCTAGAGCGTGTGAATGATAGTCTAGCAAAAAACAAGTATAAGCAGATGAATCGATATCAATCTGACCGTATTCTCTTAAAATTTTTGATACAAGCAAGCGACAGTAGCTGATAAAGTGGCCATAGAAGTTATTTTGCCCTTGAATATCGAAAAGTTGAATATAAAAGTCACGCTCTTGTTCGAAATAAAGAAACAATTCTTGTAATAGTTTTTGGCCTGAAATGAAGTCCAAGTTATTGGTAATATACTCGGTTAAGTCAGTTACAAATATCCAGTCTAGCAGCTCATATTTATCAAGAAAGTGATTGTAAAAGGTCTGTCTACGAATGCCAGCTGATTCCATGATATCTACAATGGAGATTTTATCAAATTCTCTAGTAGCTAAAAGGTCTCTAAATGCCTTGGCAATCCGTTTTTTTGTAATAAGCGATGATGCCATAGGAAGCCTTTCTGTTGCTTACTTCATTTTACCAAAAAAATGTTTTAAACGGGTTTAAAAGGGGACAAATAATAGAATCTGTCCCTTATCATCCAGCGATAAAAAATATATAATGAAAGCGAAAACAAAGGTACATGCCGAAAGGAGTTTCTCATGAAAAAAATTATAAATGAACCGACACAAGTTGTTGATGAAATGTTGCAGGGATTGTCATTCATGCATGATGACTTGGTAGAACGCTTAGATGGTTTTGATGTCATCGTTAGAAAGGCAGAAAAGACAGGAAAAGTTGGACTCATTTCAGGTGGAGGTTCAGGACATGAACCAAGTCATGCTGGATTTGTAGGAGATGGAATGTTGTCTGCTGCCATTTGTGGAGCAGTCTTCACTTCACCTACTCCGGACCAAATTTTAGAAGCCATTAAGGCGGCTGATGAAGGTGCTGGAGTTTTCATGGTCATCAAGAACTATTCTGGTGACATTATGAACTTTGAAATTGCACAAGAACTTGCTGAAATGGAAGGTATTGATGTAGCAAGTGTTGTGGTTGATGATGATATCGCTGTTGAAAATAGTCTCTATACCCAAGGCCGTCGAGGTGTTGCAGGTACTATTTTAGTCCATAAAATTTTGGGTGATGCAGCTCGTTCTGGTAAATCATTATCTGAAATGAAGGACTTGGCCGATAAACTTGTCTTAGAAATTAAAACAATTGGGCTGGCCTTGTCTGGAGCAACCGTTCCTGAGGTTGGGAAACCTGGATTTGTTCTAGAAGATGATGAATTTGAATATGGAGTTGGTATTCACGGTGAGCCGGGA
The DNA here is from genome assembly GCF_965111735.1 of Streptococcus mitis. Taxonomy (GTDB): domain Bacteria; phylum Bacillota; class Bacilli; order Lactobacillales; family Streptococcaceae; genus Streptococcus; species Streptococcus mitis_DR. Next base: position 1,150,592 of record NZ_OZ217346.1, on the reverse strand, counting down.
TATAAGAAAGAGAAAATGCAACCTTCAGCACAATTGGCCTCAGAATTGGTTGAAAAACTATCTGAAGGTTTCCGACTTAAGACTGGTGAACGCTATGGCCTTCTCATTAATGGTTTAGGAAGCACTCCTCTTATGGAACAATACGTATTTGCAAATGATGTGGCTAAATTACTCCATGAAAAAGGTGTTGAGTTGGCGTTTAAGAAAATTGGAAACTATATGACATCAATTGATATGGCCGGCTTGTCATTAACATTGATTCGATTGGCAGACGATGAGTGGTTGGATGATCTAAATGCACCTGTTACTACCCCAGCTTGGTAAAACTCAAGGAGGAAATGTCGCATGAATGCTGAACAAGCTCTTGAATGGATGAAGCTTTTTAATGAAAAGATTCAAGAACAGAAAGATTATCTTAGTGAGCTAGACACCCCTATAGGAGATGGAGACCACGGTGGAAATATGGCGCGTGGCATGGCTGCAGTTATGGAAAACTTAGAAGGAAAGCAATTTGAGACCAGCAGTGATGTTTTTAAGCTTGTCTCAATGCAACTACTGAGTAAGGTAGGCGGTGCTTCTGGTCCCTTGTATGGCTCTGCTTTTATGGGCATGGCCAAGGCTGATTCTAATTCGAAAATAGAGGAAATCTTACAAAGCGGTTTGGATATGATTGTCAAACGTGGGAAAGCAGAAGTTGGAGAAAAGACAATGGTTGATGTTTGGACTCCTGTTATTGCTGCCTTGTCTGCTGGTCAATTGACTCAAGAGGTTATTGATCAGGTAGTGAATGCTACCAAAGATTTACTTGCAACTAAAGGAAGGGCATCTTATGTAGGAGAACGTTCTCTTGGACATATTGATCCTGGATCATTCTCATCAGGATTACTCTTTACTGCTCTTTTAGAAACTGGGGTGGTTTAATGGGAAGTATTGGTCTTGTTATCGTTTCACATTCCAAACACATTGCACAAGGTGTTGTTGAACTGATTAGTGAAGTAGCTAAAGATGTTCCGATTACTTATGTAGGAGGAACCGAAGATGGAGGAATTGGAACGAGTTTTGATCAAGTAGATAGGGTTGTTTCCGAAAATCCAGCAGATACTTTATTAGCTTTTTTTGACCTAGGTTCTGCTAAAATGAACTTAGAAATGGTGGCTGATTTCAGTGATAAAAGTATCATGATCAATAGGGTTCCAATTGTAGAAGGTGCCTATACTGCAGCAGCTCTTCTTCAGGCTGGTGCAGAACTGTCAGTTATTCAAACACAGTTGGCGGAGCTTGAAATCAATAAATAAGGAATCTTACTATAACTCTTTTTATAGGTGGGCTATTGATTATCTCAACTATCAAATTTTAAGTAAATAATTTCAAAATCAGAAAGGGATTGCTTTGGGCAGTTCCTTTTTAATGTAAAAGGAGTGGAATCATAGCGTTTCTAAATTGTTAATACTCTTCGAAAATCAAATTCAAACCACGTCAACGTCGCCTTGCCGTACTCAAGTACAGCCTGCGGCTAGTTTCCTAGTTTGCTCTTTGATTTTCATTGAGTATAATAATTCAAAACTGATTGTGATGGGACTATTCTAGCTTTAGAATCCTTCAAAAATTAAAATTTAAGGCAATCAATTACTTAGAAGAGTGCGAAAACATTTAATTTATAGGAATTCTAAGTCTAGAATTACATGGATATTTATGAAGTTAGGATATTCGATAGTTAGGATTGTTCTATTCTGAAAGATTTGAGCTGTCAATCTTCTAGAATAGTAGTTTGCCAATGAATTTTGTTGAAAGATTCCTTGTTTTATGGTAGTCTAAAGTAAAAGAAAGCCTTATCATTATATTTGTATCTTTAATCTGACTTGGTTTAGGTCTAGAAAAGGGATAGATATTTGGGGGTTTCAAATAATAATAATAATATTTTCACTTGCAAAAAATGTATTTCAACTTTACCTAATGTAAAAGAAGGAAATATCATGAAACGTTTATGACTTGTTGTAAAGAGAATGTGAGCTAAAAATGGATTCTCTTTACATATTAGGAGTAGGTAGATGAGTAATCTAGAGTCAATTCGTAAAGCGCATATCATCGTGTGGGGTGCCTATCTATTTTTATCATTAAGGGCGCCGCTAATTAGCAGCACAGAGTATTTCTTGCTTATTTTTTTAGCATTTCTCTACTCAATAGTATCGTTACCTATATATTCTGTGAAGAATAAAATAGTATCCATTTGTTTGGCTATAAACTCGATTCTGTTAATGAGTTTTCCAATTTTAATCAATAAATTTTTCCCAGGAAAGGTTTCTACTTATATCGTATTAATCAGTATTTTTGTCCTGGAGTTCTTAATCTTTAATAAAATTGGTAGAGATTTTGATACTAGATTAGCTAGCGAGTATAGGAAAATCAGTCAGTTTAAAAGTAAGATGTCTCAATCTCCTTGGATAAAATATTTAGAGATTTCTAGTTTTATATTAACTATATTTCCATTTATTCTTCATGGTACAGTTGCTAATCGTGTAGTGGCTCTTATCTTTTTGATAAAAATTTGTGTAGATACTACGATAAAGATTCTATTAAACAGAATCTTTAAGACAAGTGAGGTAATGAAAAGGAGGATATTTTCTCTTTTTGTACTAGATTTGATTGTCTTTTTATTTTTAGGCTATGTTTTAGTGATACAAAAAGACGAATATCTGTTTTCAATTCTACTAATTTTTTCTAATTTCTCACTTCCCTTTATCAGAGAAAAAGAGTATGAGTTATTTAAAAATAAGAAGTGAGATAAATACTTTTCTTTCAAATCAGGTAGAGAAAAGATATCTTATCTAGTTGACGAAGAGATAAAAACGAAGTTCTTTCTTTTGGGATAAATGTTACAGTAAACATAGCAATTGCTTATTTTATGGGAGACCCAACATGTTTCAACTAAGTGATAAAGCCAGAATAATATTTGCTATTATAGGAGCAAGTTCCATATTAGTCAGCATGTATCTTATTCCTCTTATTAAAACTGAGAATAAATTTTGGGAAATACTTTTATTTATATTAGGTGTATTGCTAATTGGAATTACGTTACTAAGTCATAAAAAAATTAAATTTTGGAAATAGCGTTAGTGAGAAGGACAGGATAATAGTATTATGATGGTTGTTTTAATTTTGATGGTTGTGGTATATCTGTATTATGTAATTACAGAGTATTTTCAGAATAGTTATATTGACTGTATACTATTTCTAACATTGCTGATTTCTCATTTGATATGGGATTACTATTTTTTGCCCATTGAAGTTTTAGTGGCATTAAGTGGAGTAAATTTGCTGTCAAGATTTTTCAAAAAAAAGAGAAGTCAATAGAGTTGTTAGTAGCTTGTTAGTGGATTATAAAGATGAAAGGTAAAATGGGGATATTTAAAATGAAACATTTTTTTGCAGGAATTGGTGAGATAAGATTTAGTAATTATCTATTGTCTCTATGTGTAGGACTAGCCCCTCTTTTTCATATCTATGTAATAGGCTCTGAAATGAGTTTTGTGAAAATAGTATTATCTATTTTGGGAGTCATATTTGTATGTATTTTAACTATTGCTCGAATTTATAGAAGATTTTTCTATAATAAAAATAAACTTGACTAGAATAGTATGGATTAGTTAATCAATTGGAACGATTATTCTTTGTGATACTATACCACTTTTAAGTTTTTACATTAAACAGCTGGCTGAAGTGAAAGTTGTTTATCTTAGAAAGGAAAACACCAAATTGTCCTACAAATTTCTACTCTTCGACCTCGACCACACCTTGCTTGATTTTGATGCTGCTGAGGATGTGGCTTTAACGCAACTTCTAAAAGAAGAAGGGGTTGCAGATATTCAGGCTTATAAAGACTATTATGTTCCTATGAACAAGGCTCTCTGGAAGGACTTGGAGCAAAAGAAAATCAGTAAACAAGAGCTGGTTAACACGCGCTTTTCTTGTTTATTTGCTCATTTTGGAGAGGAAAAAGACGGTAGTTTTCTAGCCCAGCGTTACCAATTTTACCTCGCCCAACAGGGGCAAACTTTTTCAGGTGCTCATGAACTTTTAGATAGCCTCATCGAGCGTGATTATGACTTGTATGCTGCGACAAATGGAATAACTGCCATTCAGACAGGGCGTTTAGCTCAATCTGGTCTAGCACCTTATTTCAATCAAGTCTTTATCTCTGAACAGTTGCAAACACAAAAGCCTGATGCCCTCTTTTATGAAAAAATGGGGCAGCAGATTGTAGGTTTTAGCAAAGAAAAGACGCTGATGATTGGAGATTCCCTAACTGCCGACATTCAAGGTGGCAATAACGCGGGGATTGACACGATTTGGTATAATCCTCATTACCTCGAAAATCCCACACAAGCCCAGCCGACTTACGAAGTCCATTCTTACCAAGACTTGCTGGATTATTTAGATAAACTGTAAAAAGTGGTTTAGAAAGCCACTTTTTGCTATAATAGAGGCAGTAAAAATGAAGGAGTCGGCTATGCAACACTCGTCTTGGCATGCTTTGATTAAGGCGCAATTACCTGAAGGTTATTTTGCGAAAATCAATCAGTTTATGGAGCAGGTCTATGCTCAGGGAACTGTTTATCCACCTAAGGAAAAGGTTTTTCAGGCTCTCTTGGCAACACAGCTTGAAGACGTTAAGGTGGTGATTCTAGGGCAAGATCCCTATCACGGACCAGGTCAAGCTCAGGGCTTGAGTTTTTCTGTACCTGACACTATCCCAGCTCCGCCTTCCTTGCAAAATATCTTGAAAGAATTGTCAGATGATATCGGGGGCAAGAAATCTCATGATTTGACAGCTTGGGCTGAACAAGGAGTCTTGCTTCTTAATGCTTGTTTTACGGTTCCTGCTGGACGGACCAATGGTCATGCTGGTCAGATATGGGAGCCTTTTACGGATGCTGTGATTCAGGTGGTCAATCAACTAGAGAGACCAGTCGTTTTTGTACTCTGGGGAGCCTATGCACGTAAGAAGAAGGCCTTAGTTACCAATCCTCATCACTTGATTATCGAATCAGCCCATCCCAGTCCTTTATCAGTTTATAGAGGATTTTGGGGTTCCAAGCCTTTTTCCAAGGCCAATGCATTCTTAAAAGAGACAGGACAAGAGCCAATCGATTGGCTTAGATAAGGAGAGAATATGCCTCAGTTAGCGACGATTTGCTACATTGATAACGGGAAAGAACTGCTCATGCTTCATCGCAATAAAAAGCCAAATGATGTCCATGCGGGTAAATGGATTGGTGTGGGTGGTAAGCTAGAAAGAGGTGAGACCCCTCAGGAATGCGCGGCGCGTGAAATCCTTGAAGAAACAGGGCTCAAAGCCAAGCCAGTTCTAAAAGGTGTCATCACTTTTCCTGAATTCACACCAGATTTAGACTGGTACACCTATGTTTTTAAGGTGACAGAGTTTGAGGGGGATTTGATTGACTGTAATGAGGGGACCTTAGAATGGGTTCCCTATGATGAAGTTCTGAGCAAGCCAACTTGGGAAGGTGACCACACCTTTGTTGAGTGGCTTTTAGAGGACAAACCCTTCTTTTCAGCCAAGTTTGTTTATGATGGGGATAAATTGTTGGATACCCAAGTTGATTTCTATGAATAAAGGAGAAAGCAGATGCTACTTATCAAAAATGGTCGTGTAATGGATCCCAAGTCTGGTTTGGATCAAGTGTGTGATGTTTTAGTCCAAGATGGGAAAATTGTCAAAATTGCTCCGGAAATCAAGGAAGAAGGAGCAGAGGTGCTTGATGCTACTGGTCTTGTGGTTGCGCCTGGTTTGGTCGATATCCATGTTCATTTCCGTGAACCTGGTCAAACGCACAAGGAGGATATCCATACGGGTGCCCTAGCAGCCGCTGCAGGTGGTTTTACAACGGTTGTCATGATGGCTAATACTAGTCCAACTATTTCAGATGTGGAGACTTTACAAGAAGTTCTTCAGTCAGCTGCCAAGGAAAAAATCAATGTCAAGACAGTTGCGACCATTACTAAGAACTTTAATGGCCAAGACTTGACTGACTTTAAAACGCTTTTAGAAGCAGGTGCCGTTGGTTTTTCTGATGACGGCATTCCGCTTGAAAGCAGTAAAGTTGTCAAGGAAGCTATGGAAGAAGCCAAAAAACTCAATACCTTTATCAGTCTTCATGAGGAAGATCCAGGTTTGAATGGGATTCTTGGGTTTAACGAAAATATTGCTAAAGAACATTTCCATATCTGCGGTGCGACTGGGGTGGCTGAGTATGCTATGATGGCGCGTGATGTCATGATTGCCTATGCAACCAAGGCCCATGTTCATATTCAGCATTTGTCTAAGGAAGAAAGTGTTAAAGTAGTGGAGTTTGCTCAGGGGCTAGGTGCGCAAGTCACAGCAGAAGTAGCGCCACAGCATTTTTCTAAGACCGAAGCGCTCCTTTTGACACAAGGAAGCAATGCTAAGATGAATCCGCCACTTCGTTTGGAATCAGACCGTCGTGCCGTTATCGAAGGTCTCAAGTCAGGTGTTATCACAGTTATCGCGACAGACCACGCGCCTCACCATGCGGATGAAAAAAATGTCGAGGATATCACAAAAGCGCCATCTGGTATGACTGGTTTGGAAACCTCTCTGTCTCTCGGTTTGACTTATTTGGTAGAAGCTGGGGAGTTAAGCTTGATGGAATTACTTGAAAAAATGACCTACAACCCAGCCAAGCTTTATAACTTTGAAGCAGGTTACTTGGCTGAGAATGGTCCAGCGGATATTACTATTTTTGATGCTAAGGCTGACCGTCTTGTGGACTCACATTTTGCTTCAAAAGCATCTAATTCACCATTCATCGGTGAAACCTTAAAAGGGCAGGTTAAATATACCATCTGTAAGGGACAAATTGTCTATCAAAACTAGGTGGGAGTCTGCTCTGTAAACAAAAAGAATAGAGAGCTTATATGTACCAAACCCATCATTTTAAAGACAAGTTTATCTTATTTTTAAAGATATTTTTCCCTATCCTGATTTATCAATTTGCCAATTATTCTGCATCCTTTGTTGATACGACTATGACTGGCCAATACAATACCATGGACTTGGCTGGTGTGTCTATGGCAACCAGTATCTGGAATCCTTTCTTTACCTTCCTGACAGGGATTGTGTCAGCCTTGGTGCCCATCATTGGTCACCATCTTGGTCGAGGCAAAAAGGAAGAAGTTACATCTGATTTTTACCAGTTCATCTATCTGGCCTTGGGCCTATCTGTGATCTTGCTGGGGATGGTGCTTTTCTTGGCACCACCAATCTTGAATCATATTGGACTAGAAGCACCAGTGGCGGCCGTAGCGGTTCGCTATCTCTGGTTTTTATCTATCGGAATTATCCCCTTATTGCTTTTTAGTGTCATTCGCTCCTTGCTGGATTCGCTGGGCTTGACCAAACTGTCCATGTATCTCATGCTTTTGTTGCTTCCTCTCAATAGCGGATTTAACTATCTCTTGATTTACGGTGCCTTTGGTGTTCCAGAACTGGGAGGTGCTGGTGCTGGTTTAGGTACTTCCTTGGCCTACTGGGTCTTGTTGGGAATTTCTGTTCTGGTTTTATTTAAACAGGAGAAGCTCAAAGCCTTACACCTTGAGAAACGCATTCCGCTTAATATGGATAAAATCAAGGAAGGAGTTCGCTTAGGTCTTCCTATTGGGGGAACTGTCTTTGCGGAAGTGGCTATCTTTTCCGTGGTTGGTTTAATTATGGCTAAGTTCTCTTCTTTGATAATAGCTAGTCACCAGTCAGCTATGAATTTTTCAACTCTTATGTACGCCTTTCCTATGAGTATCTCATCGGCTATGGCTATTGTCGTTTCCTATGAAGTGGGTGCCAAGCGATTTGATGATGCTAAAACCTATATTGGTCTAGGAAGATGGACAGCACTTATTTTTGCAGGCTTCACCTTATCTTTCCTTTACATTTTTAGAGGAAATGTGGCCAGTCTTTATGGTAACGACCCAGAATTCATCGATTTGACAGCACGTTTTTTGACTTACAGCCTTTTCTTCCAGTTAGCAGATACCTTTGCGGCACCGCTTCAGGGAATTTTACGGGGCTATAAGGATACAGTGATTCCTTTTTACCTTGGTTTGGTTGGTTATTGGGGTGTAGCAATCCCAGTAGCTATGGTATTCGACTCTCTAACAGATTTTGGAGCCTATTCTTACTGGATCGGCTTGATTATTAGTCTGATTGTGAGTGGGGCGCTCTACCGTTGGCGTTTAACTGTGATTATGAAGAGATTTGAATCCAGAAAAGCTTGATTTTTAGAATTCCTGCAAGCAAAAATATCCTTCCTTATCTGCATTATTTTTGCTATAGTTAAATTAGTAGTAGGCAAATGAGAATTTCAAAAATATAGAAACAATTGATATTCCACGCTACTTTACTGGTATCAGATATAAAGAAAAAGAAGTTGCTTATTTTTAGCAGCTTCTTTTCTTAATAATTATTTTACATAATTTAATTTATGTATTTTATAAACTATCTAGAGCATTCTTTTGTTCATCGTTGACGATATGGGTATAGAGGTCAGTGACTTGTGTACTGGCATGTCCTAGCTGGTGGCTAACCAAAACTTGCGATTTGGTTGCATCATAGAGTCTAGTTGCTAGGGTATGGCGTAGTTTGTGGGGAGTTACACGCACTTTGAAGTCCTCAGAGTATTTAGCAACCATCTTTTCAACACTAGAAGCATCGATACGATTGGGAACACCTCGATAGAGAGTTAGAAAGAGTGCCATGTCCGTCTTTTCAGTCTTATAGCGTTGATTTCGAATGGCTAGATAATTCTCTAGGTAAGGCTTAGCAAAGGCAGCGACATTGACCGAGTCACGTTTACCACCTTTTCGAGTGACATCAATGACCATCATTTTTAAATTGAGATCTCTTAGATCCAGATTAACAGCTTCAGATAGGCGGACACCAGACGCCAAGAGAAGGGCAATAATGGCTAAATCACGTTCTTTATTTTTATTGAATGACGAGAGAGCACGATTTGAGAGCTGTTGTGGGTACTCCTTATCGATATAGGTTAGAAAACCTTCTGTTTCATCACCTAGAAAGAGCTTTTGCTTGATATTTTCAGCTCTGGCAGCAAGTGTTTCTTTCTTTTTCTTTGTTGAAACTTTTTTCATTACATTACGATAAAAATAAGGTTCCCCCTGGTCGTTTTCAACCTCCTCAGTCAGATACTTGTAAAGACTAGAAAGTGCCGACAAGGTCCGATTGATGGTTGTCTGAGAGACACCTTGCTTGGTTGTATTGGCATTCAGCAAAGGTCGTTCTCGTAGATATAGGATAAAGGATTCCATGTCTTTCTTAGACATATTTTCCAAGACAGATAAAGAAATATCAGACATTTTATCGGCGTTTGAAATACCAGACTCCAAAACCCAGCTGAAAAATCGATCGTATTCCTTGAGGTATTCGTACAAGGTTGTAAAACTGTAGGGAACAGCAAGCTTAGATTGGTAGTATTCCAGAACATACCAGGGCATGATTTGTTTTAGTTTGTCAATTCGTTCCAGTAAAATCTCACGTTTCATGTATTTTCTCCATAAATAAGTCTACAAGTAGTATAGCATAGACCAGTATATTTTTCAAGAAAATTATAGTTTTTCGGAAAGATGTTATAGAGCTTTTTAAAAAAGACTTAAACCTGTGTAAAACGGATCTAAATCTTTGGAGTTTCATTGTGAATCATTAGCTAGTGCTTTTTCTAGTTTCTAAATACTAAACCAGAATGAAATAGTCAACAGAATAAAGAAAATAATAAAGAACTCACCCACTAAACTTCTGTTCATTCTACATAACTGAAGAGATATATAAGGAGCTATGAGATACAAAATGCATTGTATGATTGCTATCGTTTTCTTTTTTATTATTTTAATCTTGCTGTACAGATTTGATACAGTAAACTCCTTTCTAGCTTTATGCATTATCATTTCTAACTTAATTATAATCTTATTTTTACCAAAGTTCAGTTACTTGTACGTGAGATATCTTGTAAGTAAAAAATAACCGATCTCATTGCTGAGAATCGGTTTTCTAATATATTTAATTAATTAAGAAGTTTATTTTTTACATAACATAAATTATGTAAAAAGCTCCTACAACAATAAATCTTTTACTTTCCCAATTTCACTTTTTGGAATAACTAGGTGAATCATATCTCCGAGATACATTCTGGTTGAACCGTTAACGGTTTGACTTTTACCGTTATGGACTTGGGTGGTGATGAGGATATTATGTGGTAGGTTGAGTTCATGAACCTGTTTTCCAGCGATTTTGTCAGAAACAGGGATTTCAATGAGAGTGACTTCTCCTTCATCTGTCGCTTCTTCTGGCAGCATTTTTTCCAACATAGCCTCATAGACTGGTGCACCCTTGAGTAGATCCATGATGATGTAGGCGACCAAGGTTACTAATCCAAGTGGCATGAGGTTGCGAATATCTCCTACCATCTCAGTTACGAGTATCATAGCAGTTAAGGGAGCCTTAGATATTGCTCCAAAATAACCACTCATTCCTAGAATGACAAATATAGGGAATTGCTCTTGACTGACAAGTCCAAGATTGACACAAATAACACCAACTAGAGCTCCAAGTAAGGAGCCAAGCGCCAAAATTGGTAGGAAAATTCCTCCTGGAAGACCACTTCCATAACTAATCATGCTCCAAACAAAGCGAATCAAAAAGTAAACTAATAGAACTTGGAAACTAAAATCTTGCTCAGTTAGGGAAAGAACCAGCTGATTTCCACCACCAAGGATTTGGGGTAAGAAGATTCCGACTGGTAGGATGAGAATAAAGGCAAAAATTGGATAATAAGCTCTATCCAAATGGATTTTTTGACCAAGCCAATCATAAACTCGACCAACATTGAGCACAGCTTTCTCATAGAGAAAACCGGAAAGTCCTAGAAAAATTCCCATAAGGAGGTAAATCCAATACTGATCTAAGGTCATGAGTGGGATGTTGTCTGGCATATCCAGTACGGGTGTTAGGCCAAATATGAGCAGAGAAACAAAGTTTGCTACGAGACTAGCTGCTAGAGTGGAAACCCAGAAAAATCGAGAAAAGTGATGATAGACTTCTTCTACCACAAAGAGAAGTCCTGCAATCGGCGCATTAAAGGCTGCAGCTAGACCAGCGGCAGCTCCACTAGCAATCAAGGAGCGTTCCTCTACTGGACTGGATTTGAGCCATTTGGCAATTCCTTTACCCCCAACCGCTCCAAGTTGAATACTGGGTCCCTCTCGCCCCAGCATAAGTCCACTGGCAATAGCAAGAATTCCTAGAATATATTTTTTCCAAAGAACTCCCCACCAGTTGAGAGTCATGAGTCCCTTTAATTCTGCTTCGACTTGAGGGATTCCTGAGCCTTTGATATCTTTTTCTGATCGAGTTAATTTCGCACTGAGCCAACAAACTATTAAATAAAATAGACCAATGATAAAAAGATTGCGCACTAGATGCGCTTGATCTTGATAAAGTCCTTGTATCAGGTGGAAGCCTTTTTCGATTAAGAAACGAAAGGATCCAACTATAATTCCAACAACGAGACCAACAATGATTCCTCGTCCAACTTGGGATAATATGGTACTTGAGGCAAAGGCAAATTCTTTCTTGGAGCTGAGTGTTTCTGACTGTTCCTCCATAATCATTCCTTCTAACTTAACTTTCTTTTTCTCCTAAAACCAGTGATTTAACGGGTTCAAAGCTGGTTCGGTGAATTGGGGTAACTCCTAGTTTTGTGAGGCCTTCTAGGTGTTTAGCTGTTCCATATCCTGCATTAGCAGTAAAATCATAGCCAGGGAACTGCTGATCATATTCCTTCATCAATTCATCACGTGTAACCTTGGCTACTATAGAAGCCGCTGCGATTGAAAGGGAATTAGCATCACCTTTGATGATGGAGATTTGTGAAATTGGTAAATCCAGTTTCATGGCATCTATCAAAAGGTGCTCAGGTTGAGGACTGAGCTGGGAGATTGCTTCCTGCATGGCCAGTTTGGTTGCTTCATAGATATTGACTTGGTCGATGACCTGATTATCCATGATACCAATGCCGATTGACAAGGCTTGGTCTTGAACTGCTTTGAAAATCTCCAGATGTTTCTTTTTAGGAATTTTCTTGCTGTCGTTGAGGCCTCTAATCTTACAATTTTGAGGTAACATAACGGCTGCAGCGACTACAGGCCCAGCCAGAGGACCACGACCAACCTCGTCAACACCTGCTATCAAGGTCAATCCTTGCTTGTAAAGTTCTTTTTCGTAGGAAAGCATGGATTCCAAACGAAGATCCTCCTCCAATTCTGCCTGAATGGCTTTTTTACGCTTGCTGATTTCTTTTTGAACTCCAGAGCGATTATCCTTTTCAAGCTCTAAAAAAATAGGGCTATCTAGGTCCTTGACCGTAGCAAGGAGTTCTTTGATTTCTTTAATCGTCGCCATCGAGGTCTTCCAATGTATCTAAGGTATAGTTACCGAGTTTGCCATCGCGGACTTCCTTCACGAAGAGACTGTAAAAGCGGTCATAGTCGTCACGGAAACCGAGGGCACGGGTCATATCCATAATAATAACAGGCGCTTCTTCCTCAATTTTCATTTGTTTGAAGCGTTCAGCCAGCTTTTCTGGATAATGTTCTTTGAAATAATTGAGACCAAAAATGGTCACCTCGTCCATAGGAAGCAACTGGTCTTTGATAGCTCCAGTCAAAGCCAACTTAAGAGCTACAGTTTCATCCTCAAACTTAGGCCAGAGAATCCCTGGTGTATCCAAGATTTCCAAGTCTTTATTGGTTTTGAGCCATTGTTGTCCCTTGGTAACACCTGGTTTATTGCCGACAACGGCAATTTTCTTACCAGCCAAACGGTTCATGAGAGTTGATTTACCAGCATTTGGAATCCCAATAATCATGGTACGCAAGGTTTCAATCTGAATCCCACGTTCTTTCTGGCGAGCAATCTTATCAGCCATGAGCTTCTTGGCCGCATCTGTCACAACTTTTACAGTTACTTGTTCTTTGGAGTTGATAGCCAGCGTCTGGATTCCTTGTGATTCAAAATATTGACGCCATTCCTTGGTCATTGCTGGATCAGCCAAGTCTGCCTTGTTTAAAATCAAGAGTTTTGGTTTGTCACCAACAATTTTGGTCAACATAGGATTTTGACTAGATAGAGGTAAGCGTGCGTCCACCAAAATTGTTACAAAATCAACTAATTTTAAATTTTCCTGCACCTGTCGACGCGCTTTAGACATGTGACCAGGAAACCATTGAATAGTGGCCATAATATATCTCCTTCGGATTGAAAAAATTGTAAAAACGTTTTCTTTCTTGCCTTCTATTCTATCATAAATTATTCTTTTTTGCATAAGCTTTTGTCTAGAAAAGCTATTTTATTAAGGAAAATTGAATGCAATCTCATTTTTTAATATATTAATTTTCAGCAAATACCTATCTCTAATCCATGAGATTATTAAATATAAAATTAGTCGTATTGCATTCAATTAAGTTAATTAATCATCTGATAAAATAATCAAAATATATTTTAAATATATTTTTATGAAATATCTTTTAAAAGTACTATTAAAACATACCTAATTTTATTTATGAAACTACCGGATAATGGTCTGATTGAAATGAAATTAGAGAAGACATGTTTGTCCTCTCCATCAACTTTTTATTACTCATCAAATAATTTCTCTAACTGTCTGGTTGCTGATTCAATCTCGTAGCCATTTTCATCTATTAGCTGTTTCACCTTTTCTGTATCAAGTTCCCGATTATTTCTGACTGACAAAATTTTATCCGCCCATTCTTCAAGAGAGTCTTTCAAAGACAGGCTGTTATCGTAGTTATCTAGTATTCTTGCATCTGGTAGATGATTTGCTGTTACAACAGGTAATCCATTTGCTTGCGCTTCAATGAGTACAATTGGCAATCCTTCAAAATTAGATGGGAAGAAGAACACGTCTAGAAGATTTAGCATTTTTCCGACATTAGTGGTCAAGCCTGTAAAGATGACTTTATCTGCTATCCCATATTCTTTTGCCACATTTTCTAAAAAAGAAGTATCTCCTCTACCGATAAAAACTAAACGAGAATTTGGTTCTTTTTTGACGATTTCAGAAAAGACCTTAATACAGAAACTTTGATTTTTTTGTTTCTCATTTAAGCGGGAAACTTGCCCAATGACCAAACAATTTTCAGGGATCTGATACTCCTTTCGAAGTTGGGCTTGCATTTCTTGATTATATAAAAACTTTTCTACCTCAATGGCATTATGAATAACTAGTGCTTTTTCTCTTTCCTTACCATGATAAAAATGGTTTAACGCTTCTGTTCCACATGCCCAAAAATCGGTCGCATATTTGCCGACAAAAAGACGATTGACTGGATGAACAAAGCGGTAAAATTTATCTGCTGTTGCACAATGTCCATGAACAATTCTTTTTTCGATTCCGTATTTCTTTGCTAATTTTAAAAATTCTAGATGAGTCAGACCGTTTTGATTGGACCATAAAATATCATAACGATGAGCATTCTTCTTAAAGAAACGATCCCATTCCTTTAATGCCTGTTTCATATGAGGTCTTAACTTGGGGATTCTATGAACGACTAGAGGATTGCGGCAAAGCTTTTTAAAATGCTCACTAAATTCAACATCTTCAGAACCTTGTAGTAAAAATTCCAGTTCAAATTCAGAGGTATCGATATGATTATAAAAATCTACCACAATTTTTTCCAAGCCACCAACATCTGGAACCAGACCACAAACCAATATTCTTTTCATGGATTTCTCCTTATTTTTTTAACTTTAATACTTTTTGAATCATCAAAATGATTTGTCTACCACCTTCATGATTTCTAAATAGGAAAACGTAGCTACCTAACACTGTCAAATAAAGGACGATTTTGATGATCAAACCAAAAATAAAATCTAGCTGAGTTAAGAGTAAGTTATCCAGTAAACTCAAAAGTAGAAAGCTTATCCCTGCGACAGTGAAATCTTGTAACAATGTTTTAAAAAAGTCCTTTGAGGAAGCTTTCAATCCATACTTAAAGGCGCTATAGGGTTCATACCATGTACAGGTCAAGACTGTTGAACAAATCGTACCCAATAAAATTCCAGATACCCCTAAATCTAAAATCACTAAAAAGTAGAGTGAAAGGGAAATATTTAATAAAATCTCGACGATAACTTTTTTATTTTGCTCATAACTTAAGCCATAGACTGAAATCAACGTTAGAATCGGTCTTCTATAAAAAGTTAGGAAAAGATGAAGGACAATCAAAATCTCAACTGTACGATTAAATGAAAAACTCTCACCTAACCAGATAGTCATAAATGGATGAATGAACATTAAATAGCCTAAGCTAGCAAAATAAATCAGGCTAAAAGCAATAAATTGGAATTTATTTAGGAATTTAACCATATCTGCTACTGTCGTAGATTCCGAATGGACTAAGTTACCTACGGAAGAAACAACTGAATTAATCATAGTATTTAAAATCAGTGAAATAAATCCTAAAACATAGGTATAATTCCCATAAATACCTATAGCTGCTAAGCTGACAAAACTTGCCATTAGAATACTATCTGTTTGAAAAACAATGGTTTCTCCAATACTACCGACTATATTTCCTTTGATATTTCGGATAAATTTTCCTTTTTCCTCCTGATTAATGGGTGTTATCTCATTCTTAAACAAGTAACCATACAATCTATCTACAATCCCCGACATGATGATATTCCCTATAAAATTCATGATGATACTGATCAATAGATAAAAGATATAATTTTTGGTAAAGAATAAAATTCCGATTTGCAAGCATACACGAAGCGTATTTAATCCAAAGTCAATCAAAGTCATCATATAATTACGCTGATCGACATAAAGCAAGGTTCGTTTATAGGAGAAAAAATAGCTAGAAGCAGAATTAAAAACAAAGAGGAAAAAGATCAAATATACTTCACTATTTACCGTATAATCCTTTATCATATAAGGAAGAAATAAAGAAAGTATAGCGCCCAGTATAAAAATAGAAAAGCCAATGATTCTATATAATTTTTTGAAAAGAATCATAAAGGCATTGATTTTTCCATGCTCTTCTCTAACTAAGGGACCATATAAGGCATAGCTCATGGCTCCAGCAACCCCTAATTCTGCCAAAGACAGAATAGAAACTAAGCTAGACAAATAATTGTTTAATCCTAGATAGGTTACCCCAAGTAAATTGATAAAAATAGTTCGATTGATAAAGCCAAGAAGGACTTGAAAAGGTTGCAATGCAAGAGCAATACTCGTATTTAAGGTGGCAAATTCGGTTCTACTTTTTTTCGTGTATTTCATCTATTCCTTTAATTTTCCTTGTAAAAGTTGATCGAGATAACTTCCTGGAAGGACTTCTTCTTTCTTGATTTTATAAGTCGTTTTCAAAATCGGTGTTGTTTTTAATACTTCTTCCCATTCCTTTTCATCAAAAAGATCATGGGCATGGTCTCTTAAAAACCAAACACGCTCAGCTGGTGATAGAATAGGTAATCTATCCACTAAGTTTTCAAAATAAGGATTGCACTTATATTCGGACAAAATAAAATAATCCATCATTAGGTAATAAATAAAGACTGGATATTTACGAACATAGTAAAGATATAAATCCCGAATATGTTTAAAATAAGGCTTGCCTTTTTTTCCTGCTAGAAAGAAACCTGCCCATTTAAAGTCACCAACAGTTCGTTCCATTTGATTTGTTCGTATAGGTGGATGATTCAGAGTAAAAAAGTCCCCTTCAAACATTTCTAAAGTTGCATAGGGAGATACAAATAAGGTTGCATCCATCCAAATTCCACCATATTGATATAAGAGGCTAAAACGAATAATATCTGAATAATGCGCAGCTGATAATTCTTTTTTCTTGTATTTTTCGGTGATGTCTGCTGGAATATTGATGAAATCCGCCAGATTTTCATCCGTCAACAAATAGAATTCACAGTCATTTCTTTTGGCGAAGTCTTTTATGGTCTTTATTGAAGTCTGGACTGTCTCAGGCATTTGAGCTTCTCCCTGTTGCCACATTGTCCAAATTATTTTCGGAAATTCTGTTGTTTCTTCTTCTTTTTCATTACTCGAATCAACTAGTTGTGCTTCTTTTCTTAATTTTAGTACAAAATCCAAAAGAATCTTTCTACGAAAATCATAAAACATCTTGTCAGATTTTTGTGCAAGAAAGTAAATAAATGTTAGTTTAAGGCCATAATATTTTAAAATTTGACGATAGCGAGCCATTTTTTTTTGTAAGGTTTGTAGTTTCATAAACTCTACAAATTCCTTTCACATTTTTCTAAAGCTGTTTTTAGAAAATATCCGTTACGAAGTTTCTCTCCTACTATTTTACTATTTTTAATCAGCTCTTGAAAATCTTCTTCATCAATCGAGTTTAAACAATCTGCAATTTCAAATAATGAATCAACAAGTATTCCACAATGGTTTTTTCGTACAAACTCCGCTAAAGCAGATTGGCTCCATACAATAATCGGAAAACCTGATGCTAAATATAAAGAGGCTTTATGCGGGTTATTCATCTTTAAATATTCTCCATACATTCCACTACAAGTATGGGGGCTATCTCCATCCCAGACTAAGCCAAAACCGCCATGCAAGTGATTAGAAAGTTCATCAGGAGAAAAAGCACCATTATAATGAACGTTTGAAGGAAGATTCTCCTCTTCAAAATTAATCCCATAAATAGAAAATTCAGGACTTTCAGGTAATTGTCTTGCATATTTTGTTTTTCGAATATCAAAATTTCCAGCAACTATAACCGTATTTTTCTCATAAGTTTTCTTCTCTTCATAATTTGAAATCAAATAATCAAATATCTCTAAGGAAACAATCTTCTCTTCCGGTATTCCCAATCGAACAAGTTCACTTTTCATCTTTTCGTTATGAGCGATAATACCGTCGACTTTTTCAAGGACTGTTTTATTTTGTAAATAATGGATAATAGAGTACTTGAAATCTGTAAACGACTTGATGTTTTTGTTTCTCAGGGACTC
Source organism: Streptococcus mitis (assembly GCF_965111735.1). Classification (GTDB taxonomy): domain Bacteria; phylum Bacillota; class Bacilli; order Lactobacillales; family Streptococcaceae; genus Streptococcus; species Streptococcus mitis_DR. Next base: position 1,132,477 of record NZ_OZ217346.1, on the reverse strand, counting down.
GATATCGTGAATCAGCAAATAAGCTTTGAATGTTCTATTTTTCAAAAATCTCGTTAAAATTTGTTTTTTTAAGGAATCCCATAATAACGGAAATTGAAGAACTAACACATCATTTTTTGTCAAAGTGATGGGATTTGAATCATTATTTAGGGAAAAAGGTTGATATCCTGCTTCTAGCATTATTTTTTCAGCATCTAATCTTGCTTTAGATCCTGCATGTTTGGCTTCTGCGTAAAATTCTTTTAAGTAATAATTCATACTACTTCAACCCTCTCCAAAATCTTTTTACAATATATTTTTCAAATCTCCATTGAATGGCTCCAACAACTCTTGAAATGAAGACAATCTTTTGAGGGAATAATCGATAGGCTCTCATTAAAAATGAGCGACTTGAACTTTTAGCGTAACGATTCAGGTACTCGACATATTTTTCTTGATAGGGATTTCCCTCAAATATACGATAGTCGACAAGGTGCATCAAAACTAAATGGAATAAGCGACGTTGTACGTATGGGAGTGAGTCAGCATTTCCTTCATATAGTTGCTCCACTTTATCACAAATCGTAAACAAATCCAAATTTTTCAAACTAAATTCGCGATTCATAATACTACCAGAACGCACGCGATAATAATATCCTGTATAATCAATTTTCACTATTTTATGTATCTGTTTTAAGATTCCCATTCCGCCATACACATCTTCATAAAATAGACCTTCTAAAAATGGAAAATTGAGAATCACTTGTCTTCGAAAAAGTTTAGCGACTGCATTCAAACGGACAATATTATCTTCACATAAAGAGACTAAAGCTTCTTTAGCATTTCCTTGAAAAATTATTTTGACATTCTCGGGAGAAGGGATTTCTATTTCTTTTTTATCATTTGTATACCAACATTCTACGATGTCCATTTCTTCTGAAGTCATGTGCCTTAATAATTGCTCCAACATATCGTCTTTAATGACATCATCGCTGTCTACAAAAGTGATAAATTCGCCTTTAGATTCAGTCATACCACGATTACGAGCGCCACTTAATCCTTTATTTGCTTGATTGATTAAGTGAAAACGACTGTCCAACCTACAATATCTCTCACAAATTTCTTTTGAAGCATCTGTTGAACCGTCATTGACTAAAATCACTTCAATATTGTTATAAGTTTGACACTGAATACTATCTAAACATTCTTCTAGATACTCTTCAACATTATAAACAGGTACAATGACACTAATCATAAATAGGCTCCTATTAAATTTTCCATTTTTTTCGAATGTCTAAATATCTTAAATATAAAGGATAAAATACACTTAAAAAATATTTTGGTGAGTAACTATACCATCTTAATAATTTACTAGATTTAAAAATATCTGATGATTTCTTAGCTATTTCGGCATATTTATGAATCTCATCAACATATAACTGATAATATGGATGTCCAACTCTTATGTTATACTTTTTAAAATGTCCAATACCGACTAAAAATAACATATTCCCTACATAAGGTAACCAATTATCTTCTCTAAAGTTCTCTAATAATTTTTCTCCAACTTTAAAAATATCAAGATTCTTTTCTGAATATGTCTGATTCATCGTACTAGAAGTATGATATCGATAATAATAACCAATATAGTTAATTTTTCTCATTTTATGAATATATTTTAAAGAGACGATTCCAGTATAAAAATCTTCATAAATTAAATTTTCTAAAAACGGAACTTTCTCCACTATTTCACGACGATAGAGTTTTGCGACTGGACTCCAACTTACTCCATGATTAAAACATTCATATAAGGCTTCATTTGAATCTAATTCTTTAACACCAATTTCTTTTCCTTCGGAATTTAAACAATGAATATCCTCGGTTATATTACATTCTACAATATCAATTCCATCAGACATATACTTCTTTAATTGTGTCAACAAATCAAACTTTACTATATCGTCACTATCAATAAAAACGATGAATTCTCCTGTAGACTCAGCAACGCCTCTATTTCTTGCAATACTCTGTCCTTGGTTTTCCTGATTTATTAAGCGAAAACGAGAATCTTTCCTACAATATTCCTCACAAATTTCTTTTGAGTAATCAGTAGATCCATCATTGACTAAAATAACTTCAAAATCTGTGAAAGTTTGCTGCCTTATACTCTCTATACATTCTTCCAAGTATTCTTCCACATTATAAACGGGGACGATAATGCTAATCATTTTTATTCTGACATCTCCTTTAAAATTTAGTGTATTACCCTATATATTCAGGCAATCAATTTTTTCCTATATGTAATTTATCATTTAGATGATTCATTACTTTTTTAGTAGATATCCAAATCTTTTGTATACTTGTATAAATGGGATGAGTAATCGTTGTATAATATTTTGGAGCAAGTAAGTACAGTCGCAATAAACGATATTTCTGGACAACTTCCTTGGATTGCTTTGCTATAAAAGCAGCGTTTCGAATAAAACCTTCATATAAATCGACATATGGATTCTTCTTATTTATCCCATCTTTTAAATAGTGTCCATGACCTATATAAAACATAAAATATCCAATATAAGGAAGCATATCTTCATCATCTTTAAAAGAATCTATTAACTGATTTCCCACTTTAAAAATATCTAAATCTTTTTCATTAAAGGATTTTGTCATAGTACTATTGGGACGAACACGATAGTAATAACCGATATAATCAACAATTACTATTTTTCGAATATGTTTTAAATAATTTATTCCTGTAAAGACATCTTCATAAATATAACCTTCTAAAAATGGAACTTTTTCAACAATTTCTCTTCTATATAATTTCGTAAAAGCACAAAACTTCACTTCTTTAAACGCAATACAATTAAGAATTGCTTTTTTAGCATTTCCTTCGAATGCAATTGTAGAAGTTCTATTAAGAAAGAACTCTTCTTTATTTCTTGTCATTCTACATTCTACGATATCTACATCCATCTTCATGTAAGGAAGTAATACTTCTAACACGCTTATATTGATCACATCATCGCTATCCACAAACATAATATATTGCCCAACAGATTCTTTAACACCTCGGTTTCTGGCAACACTCTGTCCTTGATTTTCTTGATTAATCAATCTAAAGCGACTATCTTTTTCGCAATATTGTTCACAGATTTCTCTTGAACCATCGGTTGAACCATCGTTTACTAAGATGACTTCAATGTCTGTAAAACTTTGCTGCCTTATACTTTCTAAACATTCTTCTAAATATTCTTCCACATTATAAACGGGCACGATAACGCTAATCATAAAATAATTTCCTTCTCATTTATGTTTATTCATCTAGCTTTACTTCTTTAATGCCATTTTTGAATTTCCAAATTGCGTAATAGAGCGGGAATACAATTGAATTATAATATTTTGGGCAAACATTATAGAGCTTAATCAAACGTGACGATCTAGCTAAGTCTGGATTTTTCTTGGTGATAGTTACATAGTCGGCCAATTTCTGATTATAGACTTCTGTATATGGATTTCCTTTTTGAATATAGTCTTGATAATGCATGGTCGCTACATGAACTAGGTATTTACCAATATAAGGAAGAAGTTCTCCCCTATCAGAATACAAGTCTATTAATTTATCGCTGACAGTAAATACATCTAGATTTTTCTCGGTAAATTTTCGATGCATGGTACTAGTCGCGTGTTGACGGTAATAATATCCTACATAATCGATTTTAACAATCTTTCGGATATATTTAAGCATACCAATGCCACTATAAATATCTTCAAAAATGAGCTCTTCTAAGTAGGGGACAGCTTCGACAATAGCTCTTCTATAAAGCTTTGTGACTGGATTGACACTTAGTAGATGGTTAGGGACTACTTTCACTGCTTCTTCAGAATTTCCTTCAAAAATGATTTTGATATCTTGAGAATTTTCTGCCAAGAATTTCTTTTTATGTACGGTGAACTGACTTTCTACAATATCAACGTCACTACTCATATAGTGCATTAAGGTTTCTAAATAATTCGCTAGAATAATGTCATCACTATCTACAAATGCAATAAACTCCCCTCTTGAAGCTGCCACACCCGTATTTCGTGCAACACTTTGTCCTTGGTTGGTTTGATTCATTAATCGGAAACGCTTATCTGCTTGGCAATAACGCTCACAAATAGCTTGTGAACCATCTGTTGAACCATCATTGACTAAAAGGACTTCAAAATCTGTGTAGGTTTGGTTTTGAATGCTATCTAAACATTCTTCCAGATAAGTTTCCACATTATAAACAGGTACGATTACACTAATCATTCTATATCCTAACCTTATTTCCTTAATCCAATTTCATCCAAAAGTGTCTTTGTAAAATCTTTTTGAATGGCATTTACCTTGTTATTGACTTTTTTTCGTTCGTCAATATAAGGATCTTCAGATTTCATGACATTCTCTAGAAAGTCTAATAAGTCATGCGAATCACGAATGACACTTCCCACCATTAAACTCTTCACATCTTCAAACACAAAGCCTCTTTTTTCCTTGTATTCCTCATAATCATTAATCGTAAATGCAACTGGCCTATTTAATAAATAATAATCTAAAAATACTGAAGAATAATCTGTAATCAATGCACTGGTTGTTCCTAAAAAGGTATATAAAGTCCCATATTGCTCACTAATGATATCTTCTGTCAATAGATGAATCGTCGAAGCATTCATTTCAAATTTCAACTGAGATTCCTCAAGAGGATGGAGTTTAATATAAAGTTGATAGCCATAGTTTGAGAGTAGTTCTTCAATGTTTTGAAAATCCTCTTCTTCTAATGAAAAAATCAATGCTGCTTGGCTATCATGATAGTTTTTAGAATTACGGTAGGTTGGCATCCAGATAATTTTCTTCTCTTCTTTCTCTTTAAAGAGTTCATCATTTCGAATATTACCAACAAGAAGCATCTGCTCGTCTTTAGCATTAAAGGCTGCTTTCATAATTGGAGTAAATAAATCTGAAGAAGAGACTAATTTTGTAAAGAAATTATAGTCAATCTTTTCCATGCCAACTTCAAGATTGCCAATTTTTTTCAAGGGCATTCCATGCCACAAGTTGACAACCATCTGCTTTGAAGCAGGCTTTACAGGATACTTGCCAAAAGAATAGAAAAAATATTTAGATGTTAAAAAATAAAAGAAACCTCGATAAATTGAAACATACTTTATATCATTCTCTTTTTCTAAATGATAAAAATCATTTGAAGCACAAACGATCTCATATGTTTCCTGATAGTCATTATCCACTAAATAGTGATAAAGTGTTCTAAGATTATCTCTGAACCCCCAATTAGAATAGAGAACAATTCTGTTCCTTTTCTTGGGAATCATTTTATTTATTTTATAAGTAAAATCACTTACTTTGAACAGTAAGGGTTTTAAATAGTTGATCATTCTCTTTTTAAACCTTGCTTATAAATTTCTTTTAAATTTTGAACATTTTCTTCAATGTCAAACGGCTTTAGGTGTTCATTTAGCTGTCGTTGTTTCTTCTTGATAGGCGCCTTTTTTATGTAGTTTACCCATTTAGCCTTATCTAGAGGCATGGCTGTGCAAAGTTCACTAACGATCTGAGTTGTTGGATCAATCGTTTCATTCATGAGAATATCGACTCCAGAACACTGAGCCTCTACCAGCACGATTGGGAAACCTTCATACAAAGAAGGAAAGGCAAAGATATCAAAGGCTGAATAAAACTTATGAACATCTTCTCTTTTTCCTGTAAAGATGATATTCTTCACTTCCTTACTTTTCTCTTCTAAAATGGCACGATCTGGACCTTCACCAACAAAGACAAAGGTAACGTCAGGTAATTCTTTAGCAACTTCAATCAAAAAACTCTGATTCTTGAAAGGATTTAAAATACCAATCATCCCTACTACTTTTTGATGTTCAGCTATATGAAACTCTTTGCGAATCTCTTCTCGAAAAGTCGGAGAAAAGCGATACTTATCGATGTCAATTGCATTTGGAAGGATTTGAAAGGATTTCTTTCCAAATATCTTCAGTCCAGCTAATTGGCCACAAGAGACACGATGGGTCGCATTTTTCAAAGCCAAAAAGACCAAAAATCGATTGCGAATACTTTTCAACCAAGTATCTGAAAATTGGCTACTATGATTGTGGTAAATCCTAACTGGGACACCATTTTTTCGAGCATAGTAATTATGTATAAAAGCGGTTATAGGATTATGGACATGGAGAATATCAATCTTATTCGTTTCATAAAAGTGTCGGCACTCTCTCGCATAGGCAAATAGTTTAGAAATCTGTAGGGCAGGAAATACAATGCGTTTGATTTCTTTTTCATCTAGGTATTGATTAAATGGGAAATGAGCGTCGCCATTTGACTCGCCAACCATATATTCAAATTCTTGATCATCAGTTGGGATATGATTCTTTATAAAACTTTGTACCCCGCTCATGGTATTCCTTACACCACCTGTTACATGTATGACTTGATATTTCATCCTAGTTTCCTTGATTCAAATCATTCTTTATCTTAGAGGTTGAAATTTCTTTTGTTCGTGGTAGGTAAACAACCTCTATCCCCATATCACTTAAATAATCAAACTTGCCCTGCCAATCATCTCCAATGACAAAGACATCAGCATGATACTTTTCGATGTCTGAGATTTTTTGATCCCAATTTTCTTCTGGTATGACAAGATCCACATATCTGATAGCCTCTAATAGCGATTTTCTTTTTTCGTAATCGAAATAACATTCTTTATTTTTTTCTAGTCTATTAAATTCATTGGTGGATAATCCTACAATCAAATAATCTCCCAAAGCTTTTGCCCTTTTTAAGAGATTAATATGACCATAATGCAATAAATCAAATGTTCCGTATGTAATGACTCTCTTCATATCTTCCTAACCACCTCTACATCTTCTCTCATTTTTTTCCTATAGACCCATTTCCTAACTGAATTCGGAAGAATTCGAACCGCATTACGAAGGAAAATATTTCTAAGAAATTCTACTAGACTAATGTCTCTTCTGCGATAAAAATCTAATTGGAGCATAAAGTCAGTCTTTACATACAGGAAACCGCCCCTCCGCAGATAGCTTGAATCATTTGTCTGCATGACTACTAAAGGTTCCTGGATATTCAAAAAATCCTTAGTTGGATTATCGTGTAACAATCTCATTGTGAGGTCATAATCCTCTAGGTAACGGAATTTACGATAATTACCAGCCTTCAAGATATACTCTTTTTTCATCATACTCGATGGATTATTAAAGGGATTTCTCATTTTCGAATATTGACGAATTTCGGCTGTAGTTTCTGGTACTTTCTTTAAAGCGGTAAACTCTGTATTTTTTTCTAGGATATTGGAACCAACCATAATGAGGTTGGGATTTTTTTCAAAGGCAGCTGCTTGCTTTTCAAACCTTGTTTCTAGAGAATAATCATCACTGTCCATTCTAGCAATGAATTCTGTTTGGCATTGATTGACTCCAAAGAGAGAGGCTGGTCCTGAGCCTAAATTTTCAGGTAAATGAAAAACTTTTAAAATCGGAATCTCTCTCTGCAACTTTTGGATTTCTATTTCTAACTCTTCAGTCAATTCGCCATCACAAACTAAAATGATTTCTGTCGGTTTAAGGGTCTGCTGATAAGAACTTAGTAAACTTTTCCTTAAATTTGTAGGAGTCTCTTTTTTATAGACTGTCGTTAGAACTGAAAATTTCATTTTATAACTCCTAAACCTAATTTCCAAATAACCAATCTACAATAACCGAACGGTAGGGAACGACATGGTACCAGTCAGTTTTAAAGTAAACAATGACTAGAAAGATTGAAGCATAAACCAATATCACCAAATAAAATAAAATCCACTGAACTTTTTTTTCACCTATTTTAGATAAAATCATTGGGATATATAGGCAAATAAAGGGTGTAAAGTAGTGTGCGAATCTACCAAAAAGGCTTGTTTGCAAAGTTGACGCAGTAAATAAAATGGAGATAAAGAACAAAGTTCTTATAAATTCTTCTTCAGTCGATAATTTCTGTTTTCTAATCACTAGTTCTCCCAAAAGCAGAACTATACCATACCAAATTGTTAAAAATATTGGTGCCCATTTATTGCTTTCCAAAAACCATGATGATTCCAGATAGGAAGTATACTGAGGGAAGAAAGAAATAAAGATAGTTGCAATTTGTTTGATAAAAGGTAAGATGATTAGAAATGCAAGGAACACAAATTGGTATATTCTTTTATTTAAAACGATTTTTTTAAGGGGGAAAAACAAGAGGCAGACGATACCAGATGTATGAAATAAGGGAGTTAGTAAGATAAATACCCATGCTAAAATCTTCTTGTTTTTTACTACGTAGTGAAACCCTAAAAAACTTAAAGCGATCGCTAGACCTTGCCTGATATTTGATAAAGAATAAAAAAAGAGTCCTAACGAGCTGAAGTAAATCAGTAAACTCATGTAAACATTTTTAGAATGCTTATAAAGCACAAGAAACCAGGCAATTAAAGTTATAAAGGCATAGGAAAATAATAAAAATGGATAGTGCTCACTAAAGTTTCTTAGGAAAATATTACTTACTAAATAACCAAGTTCAAATCGAGAACGAAATAGATTTGATAAATCCGGAAGTTGTAAATGATTTGATTCAAAAATATGGATATAAGTTCCTAAGTCTCCTCCGACGCTAGAAGTACGAAAACCCGCAATGATTAAAAAAAAGAAAAAAGTCGGAAGAACAAGGAAACCTAACTCTTTTACTTTATCCTCATATTTTAATGAGAAAAAGGCAAGGAAAGAGATGTAGACGAACATTAAAAGATAGATTGTCATTTTTTCTCTCCTGCCTTTCAAATAGTTAGTTTAATAATAGTAATAATAGGTATCTTTATGTGAATCAATTTTATTCATTATCACACCAAGTAGTCTAGCTCCAACATGGTCTAATCTTCTTTTTGCTTCTATTATTTGTCGTCGTTTTGATTTTTTGATATCTACTACCAGAAGGGTAGCATCCGAAATACTGGCTAAAACTTGGGCATCAGTTGCTGCTAGCAAGGGAGGTGTATCGATAATGACATAGTCATAAAAATCCTCAAATGCTTTAAGTGTTTCATCCATAGAAGAACTAGCTAACATCTCAGAAGGATTAGGCGGAACAGGTCCTGAAGTCAGTACATCTAAATTCACATCATTTATCGTCAAATGATTAATAGAATCTACTCCTGACTTCTTTAATAGAAAGGTACTGAGTCCTTCAGTGTTATTTAGCTCGGTTAATTTATGTTGAGTTGGTTTACGCATATCCGCGTCTATGATAATCACTCTTTTCCCCTGTTGGGCCAAAGAAGCGGCAAGATTGATACTGACTTCACTCTTGCCTTCATTGGGGTTGGCACTTGTAACGACAATGATTTTAATATTTTTTCCAAATTCTGAGAACTGAAGATTACTCCTTAAAGTTCTAAAGGACTCAGCTACGATGGATTTACTGTTATGAATAACTTCGATATGCATGTCACTCACCTCTTCTCTTTCTCTCTATAGTCGGAATCATCCCGAGAACAGGTGTTCCCACTAACTCTTCCAAGTCTTCGTAAGAATCAATCGAATCACTCAGTACATATTTGATGAAAATAACATTAAATCCTACAAAAGAAAATACTAGAATAGATACAAGAAGATTCTTCCATAGAACGGGATAAACTGGAGAATCACTTCCCAGTGCTTCTGTAACAACTGACAAGTTGTCGCGCCCTAATCTATCTGCTGTAAATTTCTTGTACTGAGACACATACTCTTTAATATAACGTTCAGCTAAATTTCGATCTAGTCCTCTCACTGTTATTGTGACCAACTGAGAACCTGAGTCATTTGTTAATTTAACAGACTTGATTTTTGAAATTTCATCTGGTGATAAGCTTAATGCTTTATTGGTCTCATCTTTTACAGGGGGAAGATCTGCTATCTCTAAATAAGTCTTAGCTTGTCTTTGAAAGAGGTTTATAGCTTCAATCGTTTGCGCATCATTATTTTGCCCATTTGTTTGACTTGAAGTGTTCTTCATTATGAGCTTAGAGGATACACTGTATATAGGAGAAATGATAAAAACAGTATATAGACCAACTGCTGTCGTCCCTACTATAGTAAATAGAAGTAAAAATAGTAGTTTGCTTTTTATCAAAGAAAAAACTCTATTAATATTTTTATTAAAAATAGTCATATTATTGTTTGTTTCCTTTTATTTATTTTTTCTTTCTTAGAACTACCTAGATCCGTTCCCGGTAACCATCACTTTAATTGTTTTTAATAGTATAAGAAAATCTAACTTGATACTTTCGTGATTGATATAGAATAGATCGTAGACTAATTTATCTTTAGGAGTTAATTCATAACCACCATTTACTTGAGCCCATCCTGTGATTCCTGGGCGGACAGCTAAACGTTCATTAAAATTAGGGATATCTTTCAAAAATTCATTGATAAACTCTGGTCGTTCTGGTCGTGGTCCAATAATGGACATCTCACCTTTAATTACATTAATGATTTGTGGTAATTCATCAATTCGTGTTTTACGAATAAAACGTCCAACTTTTGTAATGCGTGTATCATTTTTGCTCGCCCATTTATGACCATTCTTTTCAGCATCTTGATACATGGATCGGAGTTTATAAATTGAAAAACTTTGTCCATTTAAACCAATTCGTTCTTGTATATAAATAGGATTACCACTTGATTCGATTACAATAAAGATACATGCTATTAAACAAATCGGGATAATTAATAGTAATGAGGGTATAGAAATTAGAAGACCTATAATTCTCTTAATTCTCCTATACATAAGCATCATTCTCCTAGAAAAAACTAAGGCGCACACATATATATGCGTGCGCCACTCACTACGTTGATGCATATATATATATATATATATATATATATAGTCCTGAGTATAAAAAGCTAGAACTAATAAAAATATGTATATTTACCAAGAATTAAATCATACAGTTCAATATAACATAAAAAAATAAGATTTTCAAGCTTACGTGATTAAAATACAGGAAATATACCTAAATTAAATGTTGCTAAATATTTTTGTTCGATATAATCAACTGAGGATTTACTAAAAATAATTCTTCTGCTCTTTCCTTTCCATACTGATGACTAATTGCGTCAAATGCTTGCTTCATATATGGTGGTCTTGAGCTTAGATTATGCATATCGCTAGCCACACAGTGAACTAGATTATAGGATAGAAAATACTGAGCTCTTTTTTTGAGTAAGCGATACTTATCCCCAAACATTTTAGGCTTAAGAACACTTGAACTATTTATTTGAGTATAACATCCCATATCTATCAGCTCTTTAACTCTTTTTTCATTTTTTTCTAGTTCAGCATAGCGTTCAATATGGGCAATGACAGGTCTAATACCTAACAATAAAACTTTATTTACTGCATTGCGGATTTCCCAATAGGGGGTGGTCGGGCTGAATTCAATCAAAGCATATTGTGTATCGTTCAGAGTAGGAATCTGCTTGCTTTCCAATTTGTCAAGAGCATCTTGGGTGAAGTATATTTCAGCTCCATATAAAAGAGTTAAGTCAGGCAGTTCTTTCTTAGCAAGTGCTTGAACCTCTTTAAAGTTGGTCATAATTGTATCTTCTGGAGTTTCAAACATATTTTTACGACGATGTGAAGTGGATACAATTGTACGAACTCCCTGTGAAAAAGCTTCTTTCAGAAGAGCTAGGCTTTCTTCAATTGTGCTTGGTCCATCATCTACACCAAAAACAATGTGAGAGTGGATATCAATCATGTAATATTTCCTTATATAATAGAGTTTTAGTTACTGTAATAAATAATTCCTGCATTTATATATAAGTATTTAGAATAACCTATAAATATTGGTTTATACAGTTTGTTTTCCTGATGTTATTATACTACGAAACATTAAAATAAGCTACTTATAATTAAGTCTCTCATAATTAAGTCTCTCATAATATTTTAAAAGTTATCCAGTATAATAAAGCATATATAAATAAGCGTGTTTTGTTTTCGAATAAATCTGTTGAGAATAATAATGACACTGACTATTAAAACTAACACCTACCATGGCATTTCCACGGCAGGTGTTACTTATATCAATAATCGTTCTAAAAATGGTTTGATGCAGTTGAGAAGAATTCCATCTATCCAGCTTTCTTGTGCTGAGGATAGATGGTCTGTCTGAAGGCTTTCTTTTAAAAAGTCTCGGACTTGTTCTGGTGAGATTTCAAACTCAAAAGCTTTCATTTTATAGAAAAAGTCGATGAGATGTTCTGACAGATACTCGTTTGAAAAGGGAACTTCGCCACTTTTTCGATATTCTAATAAGAGCCTAAAAAATCGGGCTTTTTCTTCAGGAAGCTCACGAAAATAGGAATTGAGGAGCCAGGTCTGCTTCTGCTTTCTTTCTATTGGATCCTGACCTGAAATTCGTTGGTCTTTTTCCAGCTCTTTTTGGTATTGTTTGGTCTTGATAGCCCGTTCTGTTCGATTTTTACCAAAAAGAATTTTCTCCCACTTGCGTTCTTCTTGGGTTAGGGTTTCTGTAAAGCCAAAGTAATTTTGATAGGCCCGCTCTGCCGGCCCCATGGCTAAGACCAGATTGTCTGCATATTGCTTGGCAATTTTATCCCTCTTCTTGCGCTCTTTCTCTGCTTGGATACGGAGTTCTTGTTCGTAGTCAATTTTCTCCTTGCCTAGCTTGACAAGGTAGAGTTGGTCATCTGATTTCCCAAGTAAAAAGGGTTTGATACACTTTTCAAGGACTTCTTCCATACGAGCCTTCTTCTTAGGCTCAGCCTTGGTCCAACTTCCTCCTTGAAAGACTTCTAGGAAGAGCTGGTAGTCTCTCTCAGGCGCAAATTGATTACCGCGATTGGGTTTGAAAACACCTTTTTCCCAGAGCCATTTTAGAAGGCGCTCGTCAAAATCACTTTTATTGACCTTGATTTTTTCCTTTTTCTGAGCTTTTCTGGTTAGATTTTCAACCTTTCTGAGCAATTTTTCTTCCTCTTCTAGTTGCTGGTCAAGGGTCAATCGATGAAAATGCCGAACACAATCGCTACCGATCGGAAAGAGGCGTTGGCCGGTGACACCGTTAAAGAGTTCGTAGGCGTACTTGATGGCATTTCCACAGACACAATTGCTACGGCCGATACCGTTAAAAATCAAGGAAACTTCATTCCATTCCTTGGTAGCTTGTTCCCAAGTATCAGCTTTTGAAGCTTGTAAAACCGCATCGTGTAGGGATTTTCTAACTGGAAGTGTCATGAGGTCTCCTTTCTAGATTATACTTTCACAACTTGAACCTCGTCTTTACCGAGTAAAATCAAGTATTTTTCAATATTTTCAATCGAATAGGATCGTGATAAAGCTTCTCCGTATAGGGATAACTGACCACGATAACGGTCTATGAGTTGACTTGGTTCATCATAGCGGTCTGTCTTATAGTCGAACAGAACCATTTTGTCTTCATAAAGTAGATAACCATCAAGGATACCACGGACAACAAAGTCTTCCTGACTCTTTTGGTCTCGTTTGAGCATGGAGAAAGGTTGCTCGCGATAAAGATGGTTGGTATTAGCGAGAATTTCCTGACCGAGTGCTGTGTCAAAGAATGCAAGAATTTTCGAAAGATTAATCTTGTCTTTGACAGCTGGGCTGGTTTGAACTTGTTTGAGAGTTTCTGTCAGGCTAGCAAGCGTTGGTCGCTGACTGAGGTCAATTCTCTGCATGAGTTCGTGGGTAGCACTACCAATCTCAGCTCCTGTTACCTTTTCTTTGGTTGAAAAATCTGGCAAATCAAAGTTGATTTTCTTGTCTACTGACTGGCCTTGACCAGCAATCTCGACACCTTCCATATCCATAACTGGTTCGTAGAATTTCTTGATTTGACTTGGGGTTTGAACACTAGGAAGTTCAATGGCTGCGCGGTGAAGAGTATTATAAACTTCAACTTCTTTCAGCATTTCAAGAGCTTCTTTAATGGTATTTGACTGACGATTGTCTGCTTGGGAGCTATCTTGGAGAGGACTTTTGTTTTCCAACTCACCGATAGCTTCTATAGTCAGCTGATCTTCACCAACAAAACGATAACAAAAGTTGAGATTATCCTTTGCAAACACTTTGCTGATAGCCCAAATCCAATCTTGGAAATTCCTTGCTTGAAGTCTAGTGTTGCTATTTAGTTTTCTATTTTTAGCTGCTGGGTATTCTTTGGCTTCTAGCTTTTCACGAGAACCCTTGCCGACAAGATAGAGCTTTTTCTCAGCCCTCGTCATAGCAACATACAGCAGACGCATTTGCTCTGAATAGCTTGCCAGCTGTAATTCCTCTTCGTTCTGCCTATAGGTCAGACTAGGAATGGAGAGTTTGATGCTTTTAGGATAGTGATCTTCCACTGCTCCCGTCTCCATCTTGGCGATATATTTGACACCTAGACCGTTTTTACGGCTGAGAATGACTTCTGACATAGAGTCTTGCTTGTTGAAATCTTGATCCATATTGAGGATAAAGACATAAGGAAACTCCAACCCTTTACTCTTGTGGATGGTCATGAGCTCTACTGCATCTTTTGGCGGTGCGACAGCCACGCTTGCCAAATCGTGCTGGGCTTCCAAGACTTGGTCAATCATACGAATAAAACGCGACAAACCTTTGAAATTGCTCTTTTCAAATTGATCAGCACGCAGTGCTAGGGCATAGAGATTGGCCTGTCTAGCAGGACCATTTGGCAAAGCCCCCACATAATCATAATAAAAACGGTCGTTATAAATCTTCCAAATCAGGTCATAGAGGGAGTGGGTTTTGGCATACAGACGCCAAGAATCCAAGATATTCATGAATTGATTTAGTTTATCAGCTAGAGCTGAGTGAATCAAGACTTTTTGGCTACTTACCTGTTTTTGAGCATTTACTAGTTTCTCATAGAGATTTTCGTTGACTTTATCCTCTGCTTTCTGAAGAGATAAACGTGCTAACTCGTCCTCATCAAAGCCAAACATAGGAGACTTCATAAGGGCAACCAAGGCGTAGTCTTGCAGGGGATTATGAATGACACGAAGGGTGTCTAGCATGACTTGCACTTCTAGGGATTGGAGATAATTGTTTTGCTCTCCGTCAGTTTTGACAGGAATTCCGTACTCAGACAGGGCGAGAAGAATCTGGTCATTACGACTGCGGCTGGAGGTCAGAAGGGCAATTTCTTTAAAAGCCACACCTTTTTCCTGATGAAGTTTAAGGATTTCCTTGATAACTAAGCGCATTTCCCCTGTTAATTTCGTTTCTGCTTGGCTCTCTTCTTCCTCACCTGTATCGTCCTTGTCGTAGATGAGAAATTCTGCCTTGTTGTCTGGATTGGGAGTCAGTTTGGTATTGGCAAAAACAAGCTGGTGCATGTTATCATAGTTGATTTCGCCGACCTCTTGGTCCATAAGGCGTTCAAAAACATCATTGGTTGCTGACAGCACTTCTGAACTACTACGGAAATTTTCCTTGAGGAGAATCAGCTTGCCATCTTTTGGATTTTGCGCATAGCGTTGGAACTTTTCATTGAAAATCTGCGGGTCTGCCTGACGGAAACGATAGATAGACTGCTTGATATCCCCCACCATAAAGCGATTGTGACCATTCGACAGCAATTCCAACATCCGTTCTTGAATGTGGTTGGTATCCTGATACTCATCGACCATGACTTCGTGGAAGCGATCCTGATAAGCCTCACGAACTTGCGGGAAATTCTCTAAAATCTCAATGGTGTAATGACTGATATCAGCGAATTCAAAGGCGTTTTCCTGGCGCTTACGTTCACGATACGCTTCCACAAAATCACTCATGAAAGATTGGAAGGTTTTAGCTAGTTCCCATGTGTCTTGATGATAACGTTCTTGATAGTCGAGAATGGTTATCTGGTCTGACAGTTGTCCTAGTTTAGCAAACTGGGACTTTCTTTCTTCGTTGTAGACATCAGCCAGTGGCTTCAAATCAGCCTTACGGCTGGCATTAGTCAGAGATCGACCGTTTTTCTCTTTCGAAATTGCGACAACACGCGCAAGCATCGCTTGATAATCCTGACTATCGGATTCCTGATTCAAGGAGCCAATTTCATCCAGAATCAACTGGACATTTTCTAAATAAGCTGCCTTGGGAAACTCCTTGGCATCATTATCCAGATGATAACGGAAAAAGCTTTCCAAATCCCAAAGGGCTTGCTGGATTTGTGTGGTCAGTTTTTCTTTTTCACTGCTAAAATCAGCTTTCTCAAAGCCTTTGAGGAAAGATTCACTCAGCCATTTCTGAGGATTGCTGGTGGATTGGAGGAAGTCATAGATTTTATAGACTTGCTGGCGTAGCCCTCGTTCATCTTTTCCACGTCCAGCAAAGTTTTTCAGCAAATGACTAAAGGTCTCTTTCTGTTTACCTTGGTAATGGGCTTCAAAGACCTCATGAAATACTTCGTTTTTTAGAAGAAGTTGCTCGCTTTGGTTTTGTAAAATCCTGAAATTAGGCGCAATATCAATCAGATAGCCATGTTTACCAAGGAATTTTTGTGTGAAAGAGTCCATGGTTCCGATGGCTGCGTTGGGTAGGTCTGCCAACTGACGACCCAAGTGTTGTTTGAGGTCGACATCACTACTTTCTTGAATTTGTTGGCTAATTTTTTTCTCTAAACGTTCCTTAAGTTCAGTCGCAGCCTTGACGGTAAAGGTTGAGATAAAGAGTTGAGAAATTTCGACACCACGCGCTAATTGGTCCAGAATACGCTCGGCCATGACAAAGGTTTTCCCAGAACCAGCCGACGCTGAAACGAGGATATTCTGACCAGAAGTATAGATAGCTTCGATTTGCTCGGCAGTTTTCTTTTGTTCCTTGCTCGAATTTGCTTCTGCTTCTTGCAGTTTTTGAATTTCCTCCTCAGTTAACAAGGGAATGGGCTTCATCGATTCAACTCCTCTCTTATTTTTTCAAACCAAGCTTGCTTGAGTTTTTCTCCGACCAGACGTTTGCCATCAGCTAGATCTAACTTCTCTAGGAAACGGGCTTGACCCAAATGGTAATTGGCTTCAAAGCCTGTGATGGCTTGGTGTTGGTGAACATACGGTGCAATACTTCTGCCGTTTTCAGTATAAGGGTTAATGGCGAACTGACCTTCTAAAATTTTCTCAGCTGCTTTCTTGTAAAGATGGGCATTGTAGTCCAGTAGGAGCTGGAATTCCTCATCCGTCAGCTGATTGGCCTTGTTTTTATTGTAAAATTCGCCCAAATGACTGCTTTCTTTTTCTAAAAAGAGGCCTTGGTATTTCATTGACTTGCTAGCTTCTACTACTGCACCTGCCAGACTTTTAACGGCCATCAGAGATTGGACAGGCTCAGCCATTTCCAAGTACATGGCACCAAAAAAGTTCTGCTCCCCTTCTCTTTTTAAGGCGGCTAGATAAGTTGGCAACTGGGAATTGAGCCCATTAAAAAAATGAGGAAACTGGAACTGAGTCAGACTCGATTTGTAGTCTACCACTCCAATCGCCCCATCAGCTTTCAATCGGTCAATGCGGTCAACCTTTCCTCGTACAAAGACACTGCGTCCATTGTCCAATTGAATAAAAGCCTGCTCTTTTCCACCAAAATTTGCTTCTTCTTTGATGGTTTCGATGGCTGGATTGTGTCGGAGAATATGTCCAGTTGTGCGAGCTACATCAAGTAGAACTTCCTTGGTAAACTGGGCTTCTAAACTTTCTTGATAAATAGCCTCAAATTCGCGTTCCTGACTGGTTTCTTGGATAGCTTGTTCCAAACGTTGGTCAAAGGAATCTTCGTCAGACAATTGCAAGGCACGTTCAAAAATACGGTGCAAGAAATTCCCATGACTACGAGCATCAGGACGCAGGCGTAATTCTTCTTGCAAGCCTAAAACATAACGAAGAAAATAACTGTATTCATTGCGATAAAACTCCGTCAAACCAGAGGTAGACAGGTAAAACTCCTTGTCAGCTGGATAGAGAGCTTGTAAGGTATCCTTGGCTAAGGGCTTGCTGCTTGGGCTTGTTGGGAGGGCAGGATTTTCCAAACCTTGCTGGTCTAGTTTTTTACCCATGACACGCGCCAGAACCTTAATAAATGTCAAATCTTGCTCAGTCTCACTCATCTCGCTCTGCTGGTGATAGGCAACCAGACTGGACAAAAGACTGTGATAGGACCCCATATCCTCCTTAGACAGCCCTTTGTGATTCATCCTCTTCTCTTTTCGACTAAATCCAAAATGGACCAACTCTTGAAGATAGGCAGATTCCTTACTTTCACTTTCGTTAAAAAGGCTTGGAGCCGACAAGACCAACTGCTTACGAGCAGAATTGACCAAGGAAAGCATAGTATAGCGATTTTTCTTGAGGTTTTCACTGCTGGCAATCAGCAATTGCGCTCCCTCATCAGTCGTTTGGTTTAAATTTTGTCTTTCTTCGTCTGTCAAAAGACTGGTGTTTTGAGCAATTTTTGGTAAATTATCCTGAGTCAGCCCAATGGCGTAGACAAAGTCAGCAGTCAGAGGAGCAATCAAATCGTAACTCTGCACCAGAACAGTGTCCACTGTCGCTGGAATAGTGCGATACTGAGATAGACTCATCCCAGAATGAAGCAAGGCAAGGAAGTCCTCTAGATTAACTTGCGAACCAGCAAAAACGGTCGTAAATTGTTCTAAAACATGACAGAAAGCCTTCCAAACTTCTGCTTGTCTTTCCTGTTCTAGGACTTCCATAGTGGCTGTCAAATCTTGGAGTTGATTAGTCACAGCTCCTTCTTTTAGAAAAGAGTTCCACTTTTGCAAGAGATTTTCAGCCTTCTGTTTTCGACTGGCAAAGAGAGTTTCAAGAGGGGTTAAAATACGCAGACGAAAAGCATTTAAACGGTCTAAATCAAATTTTCCGTGGTGGGATTTGGTGAAGGCTTGCTGAAAGGCTGGCAAGCCATTGATACCAAGATAGCGGATATATTGCTCAAAAGCATCAATATCAGCCTGACTAAGGTCGGTATATAGACCTGTTCTAAGAAGGTTTATCAAATCCTCCTGACGGAAACGATAGCGTTTTAAAGCTAAAATAGACTCGACAAACTGAGTTAAAGGGTGGTGCGCCATGGATTCGCTTCTACCAAGATAGAAAGGAATCTGATACTGGTCAAAAATGGTTTTGAGAGATAACTGATAAGAAGCTACATCCCCCAAGAGAATACGAAAATGCTTGTAGCTCAGGTCTGAGTTCTCATGTAATTTCTGACGAATGCTACGGGCTACCGACTCTAACTCTTCTTTTTGCGTCAAGCAAGACCAGATTTGTAAGTTCTCACGGTCCTTATCATCGACATCCAAAGCAAGTTCTGAAAAATCATAATAAGACTCCAGCAAACGAGAGGCCTTGTCAAAACTATCTATCTTCTTATGAGTTTGAGAACAATCCAGAGCTGGAGTTTGGTATTTAGAGGCTAGATGATGGAGAAACTCCACACTGGCTTGGTAGAGATTTCCCTCGCTAAAAGGACTGGCATAAGCTTTCTTACTAGCATAAGCCCCAATAACAATCTCAACACCCTTGCCGTGAAGTAAGTCCACAATTCGCTCTTCTTCGGAAGAAAAACGGGTAAATCCATCAATAACCAAGGCGATTTGAGTAAAATCACTACTAACTTTGTCATTCTCAATAGCCTCAATCAAATGGGACAACTGACTTCCCTGAGCTAACTGCCCTTGGTTAAGATAGGCCGTTACTTTCTCAAAAATCAAGAGTAAGTCTTCTCGCTTGTCCTCATCCGTCAAACTCTCCAAGTCCAAAAAACTCATTTGAGCTGTCGTCATCTCATGATAAAGATCAATCAACTGCTGGATAAATTGAGGATCCTGCTTGATAGCTCCATAAACACGTAAATCCTTAGGATCAAGTTCGGCAAGGCATTTGTAAAAGGCCATCCCAAGACCGATGTCATCTAGACTGGTCTTGGCAGGCAAGTCATTCAAGATCAGATAACGAGCCATTTGAGCAAAGCGCGTGACGGTAATCGCAAAAGAAGCCTGCTGGGACAAGCATTCCAGCACGGCGCGTTCCTTTTCAAAAGAAAGAGAGTTGGGGGCAATGTAGAAGACTCGCTTGCCAGCAGCAACTAGCTCCTCTGCATCTCTAGTTAGAATTTCTGTCAAAGAAGTCCGAATATCAGTATAAAGTAATTTCATCTCTGCCTCGTTGGAATTTTTCATTACCTTTTATTATACCATGATTAGCCAGCCAAGTCTGAAAATAATCAGTTCTTGCTCACCTGTTGAAAAGAAAATGCCGGAAAGTTCCGACATTGTTTTAGTAAGCTAACTTCCTGAAAATAGGAGTAACCACACATTCCAGAAGGCAGTAATATTGATGAAAATATGAACTAGTATTGGATAGTAGAGACTTTTTGTCATGCGATACAATAGAGCAAAAATAAGCCCTCCACTAGCATAAATGAAAAAAGCAAGAGGTGTTAAAGCGAAATTGATATGAATATAACCGAAAATAATAGCAGAAAGCAAGACATCTCCGTACCAAGGCGAGTTTTTGAAAAAGGTTGTCATAAGCACACCGCGATAAATCAATTCCTCAGCAATAGGGCCGATGAAGCAAGCTATGAGCAAGAAATAGGGTAATTCCTGTCTCCCTATCATTTCTATCGTTTCATTCAAAGAGATTTGATTTGAAGTCGAGGGTATGAAATAAGACAAGAAGAAGTCCGACATATACGAAATGATGTAGGCCAGTAAAAGGTAGATAAAGTACCTCAGCTGCCACTTGAAATGAAAAGTTTTCTTTCCTGCAAAAACTAGTAGATAGATGACCGCTAATAAAAGAACTCCACTTTCCATCAAAAGCAGAATCTGAAAAAAATCACGACTTGCTGGTAGATAGGACTTTGCGAGATGATTGAAAAGCCTCCAAAACCAAGTTGATTTGTAAAAAATTAGGGACAATGCTAGTAAAATCTGAATAATCCGTTTTTTCATATTAAATCCTCTGTTTTCCTTGACTAGATTATTGAATATTAACTGTATAACAAGTTTAGTATAGCATATATTGGCGAAATATCCTCTTCAAGTCATGAATTATTATCAAAACATCTTAAACTGTAAAATCAATTAGCCCCAAGCTTCCTGTCAATTTCTTCTCCAAAATATGCTATAATAATACCAAAAGATAAAGAAGGAAGACCTATGATTAAACTACTAGCCTTGGATATGGACGGAACCCTCCTCAATGAAGCCAAGGAAATTCCACAAGCTCACATTACTGCTATTCACCAAGCTATTGAAAAAGGTGTCAAACTGGTACTTTGTACGGGTCGCCCCCTTTTCGGTGTTCTCCCCTACTATCAAAAACTGGGGCTTGATCTCCAGAATGAGTATGTGATTGTTAACAACGGTTGTTCAACTCACCAGACAAGTGACTGGGGACTAGTTGACTGGCAAGAACTTAGTCCAGCTGATATCGAATACCTCTATGACCTAGCAGAAAAAAGTGATGTTCAGTTGACTCTTTTTGATGAGGAACATTATTTTGTCCTCGGTGGTAAGCCCAATCAAGTCATCCAAAATGATGCCGAGCTAGTCTTCTCGGACTTAACTGAAATTTCACTAGAGGAAGCCACCAGTGGCAAGTATCGTATGTTCCAAGGTATGTTTTTAGGAACAGAGAGCCAAACAAACGATTTTGAGCAACGTTTTGCTGAGGAACTCTGTCAACGATTTAGCGGAGTTCGTTCGCAGCCTGTCATTTATGAAGCTATGCCACTTGGTACGACAAAGGCTACTGCTCTTTCTCGACTAGCAGAGATTTTGAAGATTGATTCCTCAGAAATCATGGCCATGGGCGATGCCAATAACGATATCGAAATGCTCCAGTTTGCAGGGTTGGGCATTGCTATGGGAAATGCCAGCGATTATGTCAAATCTCTTGCGGATGCCGTTACAGCCAGCAACGAAGAAGACGGCGTTGCGCGTGCCATTGAGAAATATATTTTATAATTAAGAAGCCCAGCCCAGTTCGTGTCAACTGGGTTTTGATATTTAAGAATTCCTAAAACTTTAGAAACTCTTTAGAAATCCTTGAGCTTTCTTTGATTTCTATGCTTTATACTAAAGTTATCAAAATAAATCAAAAGGAGAGAATCATGAAAACAGTACTCGACATTCATGGATTGTCCAAAAACTTTGACAAACAAGCTATTCTTCAGGATCTTCATCTAACGATAAGAGAGGGAGATATTTATGGACTTATAGGAAAGAACGGAGCTGGGAAAACCACCTTGATAAAAATCATTACGCAACTTCTGTTTGCGGATAAAGGGACTGTTTCCCTCTTCTCTAGTCAATCGGAAAATGAGTGGACCAAGGCTCTATCTCGAGTAGGTTCTGTTATCGAATCACCTGTAGCTCATAATCACTTAACAGCCTATCAAAACCTGAAATATTACTGTATGATTCGTCATATTCCAAATGCTGATCAAGTCATTCGAGAAACGCTGGACTATGTAGGTTTGCCAGATACAGATAAAAAAGTCTTTCGTGATTTCTCGCTAGGAATGAAACAAAGACTTGGTATCGCCATTGCCCTTCTATCTAAACCAGACTTCCTGATATTAGATGAACCTATCAACGGTCTCGACCCAATAGGTATCAAAGAGTTTCGTCTGATGATTCAACGGCTCAATAAAGAAAAAGGAATCACCATTCTCATCTCTAGCCATATCTTGTCAGAACTCTATCTCGTAGCAAATCGCTTTGGTATTTTAGATCAAGGCAAGATTATCCGTGAAATCAGCAAAGCTGAATTTGAAACACTAAGTGAGGATTATATTGTGCTTAGAACAGCTGACAAAGAGAAAACTTGCCAAGTATTGAAAGAACAAATCCAGCTCCAGTTCAAGGTTGTTAATCCAGAAAATGAAATCCATATCTTTGGTCAGGAACAAGATGTCAAACAGATTCTTAAGGAATTAACCTTGGCAGATATTGCCATTGACGAGATTTACTATGCCCGTCAAAACCTAGAAGAATACTTCACTCAATTGGTCGAATAGGAGGAAAATCATGATACATACCATTCAAGCAGACTTTTACCGTCTTTTCCGTTCCAAAGGATTCTGGATTACAGAGTTCATTCTCTTTGTACTCATGTTAATGGGGGCTGTTTTTGGGGCTACTGGCCATCTAATGGCAATCCAGACAGAAGAGCCAGACATTCCAACCCATGGTTGGGACGGTGTACAAGCCCTGATCAACGCATCTAGTCAAGGTTCAAACCTCGTTTTTCTCTGCATCGTCCTAGCCTGCCTCGTTCTTGGAGTTGATTTAATCGGCAAACTCTATAAAAATAATTTAACAGTGGGTGTCTCTCGTACCGAGTTTTTCCTTGCCAAAGCCTTTGTATTGACTTGTATTGCACTCTTGCAAGTTATCATCAGCCTTGTGATTGCCTTTATTCCAGCAACGATCTTAAATGGATTTGGCACTATGCCTGATGGCTTTATTGGCAATCTACTGATAACCATTTCCCTTCAATTCCTTTGCCTCCTTGCTTGGCTTTCCATTGTTTCCTTCATCCTCTATGTTAGTCATTCTTATCTTGCAGTATTTATTGGATATTTGGTCAGCTCTATCTTACTTTCTATGCCAATGCTCATCTTCCCAAGTATCAAAATTTTGCCATATTTATCATTGCAGTTTTTCTATGCTATGACTGCTAATAGTGAGTCAATTCTCTACACACTTATAGTTACCTTAGCTGTTATTGTAATCTTTAATCTAAGTGGACTGGCAGTTTTCAAAAAGAAAAGTCTATAAAAAATGACCTCCTCTAGCCTACAGAGGAGGTTTATTTCGTTAAAAGTAAATAAAAACCGATAACCACTGCCCATCTGTGCTTAGTTTCATATCTGCACCGAGAAGATGACATAATTCCTCAGTGATATAAAGGCCTAAACCAGAGGATTCTTCCGTGTCTGATAGATTTTCAGAATAAAAACGGTTGCTGAGATTTTCTATTTTTTTGATGGGCTGTTTGACAAGGTTTGCAATCTCTAAGACAAGCTGTTCCTTTTCCTTTCTCAAAGATAGACGTGCTTCTTCCTTGCCATGTTTGAGGACATTTCCAAGCAGATTTTGTAAAATTCGATCCAGTAAGTCTTCATCAGTCCTCATTTTCAAACCAGCTTCAACCTTAAAATCAAGCGTGATATTTGCCGCCTGAAAAACATCATAATAAGCTAGAGTCTTCTTGGTAATAAAAGCTGAAAAATCCACTTCTTCCAGTTTCGGTTTGACAGCTCCTTCCATCAAACGACGATATTCTAGAAGAGCCTCCAAACGTTTAGAAACTAAATCAAGATGCTGGGCTATTTTTTGTAAGGTTTCTGATTTATCTTCAGGAGATTTTATCAATTGTTGGGTGTAGCCTGAAGCGATAGTCAGAGGTGTCCGAATATCATGGGCGATATTGCTGATGGCCATATCCAGAGTCTGCTTTTCCCTTTTCATAACCAACCGAGACTGTTCTACTTCCTGAAATAGATTCTCAATCTGCTGGTAGAGATGTAAAAAATGTTTGGAAAAAATGCTGACTCCGACTCTTTTCATACTACCTGTGAGAATCTTGTCTTCAATCTGTTGACTCAAGTTTTTAAGTGCTAGATGATAGCGAATCAATGCAATCGATAAAATAATTAGGAGTACTAGTAGGACAAAAATTATCATGTAGGTCATTGCTTGTCTCCTTTTAATCTTACCCCAACTCCCCAGATGGTTTCAATATATTCTTGATTTGGGTCAAGCTGGTTTAATTTTTTACGAAGATTACTCAAATGCGTATTGAGGGTATTATCTCCAGGTAGGTAGCTCTCCTCCCAGACCAATTCATAAAGTTCTTCCTTGGTGAAAATTTTCTTTGGATATTTAAGGAGAGTTTGGAGAATCAAGCATTCTTTCTTGGCAAGGCGAATCGTTTCCTGACTATTTTTGATTTCAAAACTTTCGGCATCAAACTGGATATTTTTCAAGTTTTGTGGCAGATTTTCAGTGTTTCCTATTTCCATAGGCTGTTTTTCTGCACTTTGGCGTAATTGAACAGTAACTCTGGCAAAGACTTCGTCCAAATCAAAAGGTTTGACTATGTAATCATTTGCACCGTCTAAGAGGTATTGACTGATTAATTTCTTATCGCTCAAAGCTGTTAGCATAATGACTGGAGTTTGACTTTGTTCCCTGATGGCTTTTAAAATCTGATCCCCATTTTTCCCAGGAAGCATGATATCTAGCAAAACGAGGTCAATCCCACCTTGGTCAAAAAGCATGATTCCTTCTGTACCAGAAAAGGCCTGAATCACCTCATGCTCCTCAGTAAGAAGTGTTCGCAAAATCTCTTGAATGTCACTATTGTCTTCAATAACCAATATCCTAGCCATAAATACCAACCTTTCTGCAACTATTATAGCATGTTTTATTGATAAAGCTTAAACAGAAAAGCTCCTCGCATAAAAGCGCGAGAAAGCCTTAGAGAGTTAAAATATAAAATCCACTTGCTAGATGACCTAGTATCTTATAGTTGCTAATAAGAAGTTAGTCTAGCAGAATGAATCTCTCTCATTTCTCCCCTACTAGTCCGTAATTCGTTGATACATTTCGGGTCTTCTATCTCGAAACAAGCCCCAGTTTAGGCGTTCACTTGCTCCCTTGTCTAGGTCATAAGTAGCTAACAGAACAGCTTCAGCTTGTCTTTCAGCTTGCTCTAGAATAGCTCCTGTTTCATCCGTCATAAAGGATGAACCGTAGAAGTCAAGACTGGAACTCTGTCCACCATTTTCCTCACTTGGAGTGACTTCCTCTAATCCATAACGATTGGCTGCAATAACTGGAACAATATTTGCTGCTGCGTGTCCTTGCATGGTACGTTGCCAATGACCACAACTATCTGTAACCAAAATCGGCTCTGAACCGATGGCTGTAGGATAAAAGAGCAATTCAGCACCATTTAACGCAAGACAGCGCGCTGTTTCAGGGAACCATTGATCCCAACAGATACCGATCCCAATCTTGGCATAGCGAGTATCCCAGACCTTGAAACCTGTGTTACCGGGTGTGAAATAAAACTTTTCTTGATAATAATGATCATCTGGTATGTGGGTCTTTCGGTAAACGCCCAGCACTTCCCCATCTGCATCAATAACGGCAATAGAGTTATACAAGACATTGCCATCTTTTTCATAGAAACTGATCGGTAAAACAACTTGTAGTTCCTTAGCAATCACCTTAAAATGCTGAATGGCAGTATTTTCTGTCACCGACTGGGCATGCTGGTAGTAGTCATACTGACGTTCCTGACAGAAATAGGGACGTTCAAACAACTCGGGTAAGAGAATGATTTGTGCACCTTGTTCTGCAGCCTGACGTACTAAGCGCTCCGCTGTTTGAATATTTGTTGCCACATCCTGAGCACATTGCATCTGAATGGCTGCAACTCTTACATTTCTCATCTTTTTCTCCTATTCTGGGATTTGTTGGGTGATACAGTGGATATTGCCACCACCTAATAGAATATCTCTGGCTGGAATTCCGATAACTTTACGGTCTGGGAAACACTTACTGAGGATATCTAAGGCTACTTGGTCGTTTTTATCTTGAAACTGGGGAACCAGGACTGCCTTGTTAGCAATATAGAAATTGACATAGGAAGCAGCGAGCCTTTCACCTGCGTATCGCTCTTCTTCTCCTTCTTCATAGATGTAGCCTGGCAAATCCTCTTCAGTTATAACTTGATGAAGAGCTGGAATTGGAAGTTTATGAATGGTGAAGTGTCGACCTTTTGCATCTGTTTCCTTTTCTAAAAGCGCTAAATCAGCTTCTGACATGGCATATTGAGGATCGCTTTCGTCGTCCGTCCAAGCCAAGACAAGTTCTGCAGGACCAACAAAGGCTGCAACATTGTCAACGTGTTCATTGGTTTCATCCTGATAAATACCATAAGGAAGCCAAATAACTTTTTCAGCTCCAAGGCTGTCTAATAAGGTATTTTCGATTTCCTCTTTAGTCAGATGAGGATTGCGACCGGGACTAAGCAAGCAACTTTCAGTCACAAGAATGGTTCCTTGGCCATCGCTATGTATCGCTCCGCCTTCTAGGACAAAAGGTTTAGCATCATAAACAGGCATTTCCAAGGCCTCGGCAAAATGACTGGCTACTTGGTCATCATATTCATAGTCTTGGTAGAGACCATCTACAGCACCACCCCAAGCATTGAAAGACCAATCCACGGCTAATTTCTGGCCTTCATCATTGACAAGAATAGTCGGACCCGTATCACGCGCCCAGGCATCATTGGTAGGAATATATAGATAAACAACCTTGTCTCCAAGATAAGATTGGGCTTCAGATAGATAATCTTGCTCTACCAAAAGATAGACTCTTTCCCCTTCTGCTATGGTATTAATAATCTGGCTAAATGCTGCTTTAGCAGCTTTTCCTTGAAAAGGCCATGAACCTGGTCGAGTCGGCCATATCATGAGGGTACCATGATGGGGTTCGTACTCTGCTGGCATGCGATAGCCTAATTTTTTGGGACTGTCCATCATGATAATCTCCCTTTAAAATCTTGATAGCCAAAGGATTTGACTAAGCTGCAGTCTCCCTGTTCGTCCATAAGATAGAGACTTGGCAATCCAATACCGTTGAAGGTATTATTTTTGACAAAAGAATAAATGGCCATGTCTTCGAAATAAAGTCTGTCTCCGATTTGGATTGGATTTTCAAAGCTATAATCACCAATCACATCTCCCGTCAGACAGGTATTAGAAGAAAGTCTATAGGTATGGGCTTTTTCCTGTTCCTCAAAGCCATTTCTCAAAGGTGGACGATAGGGCATCTCAAGTACGTCAGGCATATGGCAAGTCGCAGAGGCGTCTAAAACCAATATTTCCATGCCGTTTTCTACAATATCCAATACCTCAGTTGCTAAATAACCCGCATTGAGCGCAATGGCTTCACCCGGCTCGATATAGACCTCAAGATTGTAAGTTTCTTGGATACGCTTAATTTCAGAAACCAGTAAATCTACATCATAACCTTCTCTTGTGATGTGATGACCACCACCCATATTGAGCCATTTAACTTGATGTAAGTAGGGACCAAACTGTTCTTCTACAGCTTTCAAAGTTGTCTGTAAATCATCTGCTCCTTGCTCGCAAAGGGTATGAAAATGAAGACCGTCTACCAATTCCAGCAAATCACTCGGAATCTTGTCTAGAGTAACTCCGAAACGGGATCCAGGGGCGCAAGGATCATAGAGAGCGTGATCTCCTTGAGTTGAACACTGAGGGTTAAGTCGCAAACCCACGCTTACACCAGCTTCACGACAACGAGCCCCATGTTTACGCAACTGTCTCTCTGAGTTAAAGACGATATGGTCTGTTATCTCCAGCAATTCCTCCAAGTCTGCATCCTTGAAAACAGGCGCAAATACATGGACTTCTCCTGGAAATTCTTCCCTTGCCAATTTGGCTTCATAAAGTCCACTAGCTGTCGTACCTGATAGATACTGGCTAATCAAGGGATAGGTTTTGTAGAGGGAATAAGCCTTCTGAGCAAGCAAAACCTTGCAACCAGCCTCTTCTTGTACATATTGTAAAATGCGACAATTGGCTTCTAACTTTGCTAAGTCAATGACGTAAGCTGGTGTTGGTACTTGTTCTAGCTTCATCAGTCCACCATTTGTGGATTTTCAACCACAACCCAAGGTAAACCATACTCATTCAAAGCTTCCATGAATGGATCTGGATCCAATTCTTCAAGGTTATACACTCCAGCTTGTTTCCAAGTACCGTTCATAACCAATTTTGTCCCAATCATAGCTGGAACACCTGTTGTGTAAGAAATAGCTTGTGAACCAACTTCTGCGTAACATTCTTGATGGTCGCAAACATTGTAGATGTAGATGGTCTTTTCAACACCGTCTTTGACACCTGTAAAGATACAGCCAATATTGGTTTTTCCGACTGTACGTGGGCCAAGGCTGGCAGGATCAGGAAGCAAGGCTTTTAAGAATTGAATCGGAACGATGTCTTGGCCGTTAAAGTTAATGGTATCCGTACGAAGGAGTCCAACATTTTCCAAGCATTTCATGTGGGTTAGATAAGATTGACCAAAAGTCATAAAGAAACGAATGCGTTTGACACCTGGAATGTTCTTGGCCAATGATTCGATTTCTTCATGGTGAAGGAGATACATGTCTTTTTGTCCAACCTGAGGGAAATCGTACTCACGCTTGATAGACATAGCTTCGACTTCGACCCATTTTCCATCTTCCCAGTAAGAACCTGGCGCAGAAACCTCGCGTAGATTGATTTCTGGGTTGAAGTTGGTCGCAAATGGATAACCGTGGTCACCACCATTACAGTCTAAAATGTCGATATAATGGATTTCATCAAAATAGTGTTTGAGGGCATAAGCTGAAAAGACACTGGTCACACCTGGGTCAAAACCAGAACCAAGAAGAGCAGTCAAGCCTGCTTCTTTGAATTTCTCCTGATAAGCCCACTGCCATGAGTAGTCAAAGTAGGCTGTAAAACCAAGTTCCTTGCAACGTTTCTCATAGATAGCACGCCACTCAGGATCTTCAGTATCCTCTGCCTCGTAGTTAGCTGTGTCGATATAGTGGACTCCAGTTGCCAAACAAGCATCCATGATGGTTAAATCTTGATAAGGCAGAGCTACGTTCAAAACAGCTTCTGGCTTGTAGCTTTCAATCAAGGCAATCACTTCTTCTACCTTGTCAGCATCAAGAGCAGTTGTCTCAATCTTAGTACTTGTTTTGCCTTCTAATTTAGCTTTCAAGTCATCACATTTTGACTTAGTACGGCTAGCAATCATAATCTCTGCAAATGTTTCGCTATCTTGGCAAATCTTTGAAATAGCAACTTGGGCAACGCCCCCACATCCGATAACTAGTAAACGACTCATTTTTTTCCTTCCTCTTCTTCTAAAATGTCCTCAACATATTTGGGCAACATAAAGGCTCCCACATGTAAGTTTGCAGTATAGTATTCTGTGAAAAGCTGACGTTTTTTCCAGCCTTCCTTGTCAAAATCTTTGACAGGGTGGTATTTTTTCGATGCAAATCCAAATAACCAATAGCCAGCAGGACTGGTTGGGATGTGGGCCTGATAGACCCGACTAATTGGAAAGGCTTGATTGACCTTGCGGTGCATGCTACGACAAGCAGACTCATCTTCGTCAAAGAAAGGACTACCATGCTGGTAAATCATGATGCCGTCTTCCTTCAGAGCCCGATAACTATTACCGTAAAATTCCTTGGTAAAGAGCCCTTCCGTATGTCCAAATGGATCTGTCGCATCGTTGATGATAATATCATAGTCATCTTCGCAGTTTCGCAAAAAGCGTAGCCCATTTTGATAGTAAATGGTGACACGAGGATCATCTAGCCCTGCAGCAAAGTCTGGAAAATACTCACGACAGACCTCAACCAACATCTCATCCGGTTCCACAATATCGATTTGTTCCAATTCTGGATAGAGTGTTAATACTTGGGCGACACCGCCATCACCACCCCCAATAACCAAGACTTTCTTGGGATTTGGGTGGACAGCCATGGGAACGTGAACCGTCATTTCGTTGTAGACAAAGTCATCCGCATCTGAAAACAAGACATGACCATTTAAAATCAGTATTTTACCAAAAGCTGGCGTATCCAAGACTTCGATATCCTGCCATTCACTTTTTCCAACGTAGAGTTGCTTGGCTGTTCTCAGGGACAATTTCACATCTGGAGTATGAACTTCAGAAAACCATAAATCCATCTAGTTCTCCTTTCTCTTAATGACATTGATATGATTGACCTCAGGATCTTCCGTCCCTTGGAGGGAACAACCACGTTCCTTGGCAAATTGGATATAGTCTACAATTTCACGTGTAATGCGTTCACCAGGAGCCAAGATAGGAATCCCTGGAGGATAGCACATGACAAATTCCCCACAGACCTGTCCAACCGACTCATCTAAGGTCAAACTTTTTCTCTCTGAATAGAAGGCTTCTTGTGGAGACAGCACTAACTCGGGCTGGATATATTCTCCAGCTATCAAGCCCTTCCCATCTCGTGAATAGAGTCTCTTGATATCAGCCAAAGCACCGACCAAGCGCTCGATGTCTTGGATACGGTCACCGATTGAAATATAGGCCAAGATATTACCAATATCACCAAACTCGATCTGAATGTCGTATTCGTCTCGTAGGAGGTCATAAACCTCGATACCTGTTAAGCCAATACCCTGAGTATAAACTGACAACTTGGTCACGTCAAAATCGCAAACGGACACTCCGTCTATTAATTCTTTTGAATAGGCATAGTAGCCACCGATAGCATTGATTTCACGGCGAGCATACTCAGATAGTTCAATGACCTTTTCAAACGACTCTTTACCACGAAGGGCCAAGTTGCGACGTGAAATATCCAAACTAGCCATCAGCAAATAAGAGGCGGATGTAGACTGGGTAAGATTGATAATCTGGCGAACGTACTCAGGATTCATCTGCTCCCCGATTAAAAGAAGGGAACTTTGTGTCAAACTCCCACCAGACTTATGCATGGAAACTGCTGCCATATCAGCACCTGCATCCATAGCAGAAATTGGAAGTTTATCAGTAAAATGTAAGTGTGCTCCGTGGGCTTCATCTACTAAAACCATCATACCAGCTTCATGAGCCATTTCTGTCAACCCCTTTAGGTCTGAACAGATTCCGTAGTAAGTAGGATTGTTAATCAAAATGGCCTTGGCATCTGGATGGTCCTTTATGGCCTGGGCTACTCGGTCATTTTCAAGACCTAAAGCGATACCAATCTTAGGATCTACACTCATCTCGATATAGATGGGAATGGCACCACATAGAACCAGCGCATTGATAGCAGATTTATGGACATTTCGTGGCAGAATAATCTTATCTCCAGCCTTGCAGGTTGACAGAATCATAGTCTGCACCGATGAAGTTGTTCCTCCAATCATGAGAAAGGCATGGCTAGCTCCAAAAGCATCTGCAGCCAGCTCCTCTGCATCTCGAATAATCGAAATGGGGTGACCAAGATTATCCAAGGGTTTCATCGAATTAACATCAATGCCTACACATTTTTCACCTAGCAGTTCGACCAGTTCTGGATTTCCCCGTCCACGCTTGTGACCTGGAACATCAAAGGGAACAATCCGTTTCTTGCGTAACTTCACCAAGGCCTCATAAATTGGGGCTTGGTTTTGATCTAACTCTTTCAAGACATACTCCTTTACCGTATTTTTAGCTCCTCAAAATGATGAGGGCCATCAAAGGTTGACTCATGAAAAAAGAGCAGGTTTTCACCTGCTCTGCAATCTTCTGACGTTTTTATGTTTGTTTCTGTTGAGTATGTCTGTTCCCGATGTTTCCAAACTCTCTAGTAGCAAATATTACGTACTTTATTGATCGTTTCACAAGATGACGTGTGCTTTCACCACACTAAAAATTTATGAATTAGGACAAGTGTCCTAACATCAACTTATAAAAGTAGGCTTTTAACCCTATCAATAATGTGGTTTTTCAACCACGCTTCGGCATTCAACCCTGCCTGTCCGTAGGCATTTTTTACTCGGGTTTATATTTGCTAGAAAACATCATCTCATTTTCTAAGCTTTATTACTATATCATACTTCCAACACTCTGTAAAGTACTTTTTTGAAAAAATATCTATTTTTGTTCGGAAATATATTATTTTATATAGATTTTTATAAACTGTATAATGTGAAAGCGAATATAAAAAGAACTAGAAGGCTCTAGTTCTCAGATTTTGTATTTAACGAATACTATGCTTATTCATCTTTTGTTCAAAGATAGTCGTGATAATCTGACGTAATTCTTCGCGTTCTTTTTCTGGAATCTCACCACTTGTTTGAGCTGCAGCGTAGAGTTCAGGGTGTTCAATTGAAATGCGTTTAATCGTACGTGTCGTAGCATGCTTTCTGACGAAAAATGGGATTCGCTTAATCAATTCTTGTGGTACTAGAGCAAGAATTTTTTTAGCAGTTTCCTTGTCACTAATCTTAGAAGTAGTTAGCCCATTCTTAATCATTTCCTGTTCTTTTTCTGTAAAATCTTTTAATTCCATCTGATTAATCCTCCTATTTACTCTAAGTTAAATTATATACCAATCAAGATAAAACTACAAAGCATAAACCTTTGGAAATCTTCACGCTGATAAGATTTTAGCATTTAATCAACTAATAAAAGTGAAATACACTAAAAAGTTAAATATAATTTTTTACATTTTCCAAGAGCTTAAAAAAATCATTTATAAAAGTTTTTTCAAATTCGTCATACTTTTGAGGATTCTCTCGTAACATTTTAGCTTTAAAATGTTTATAAGTACTTCTATTTATCTTTCCTACTAGTTTCTTATCAACATAAATTTGTATACCATCATTATTTATATTTCCATAAGTATCACCCGATATATAAATAGAATTTGATTTATTATTTTGAGAGTAGATATTTAAGCCTTGCCCTTTTCCTTGTGTTAACCTAACAACATTATATTCATTAGCTATTTTTATAAAATCTAATGAAATTGACATTTCGCGTTCTTCCTTATTCTCTTTTCCAAAATACTCTGGTTTTGAAAGGTCGAAATGATTAGTATTAACTAGTGTATTAAATAATTTACGGATAACGAATTGAACATCTTCATTAGGTGAATGATTTTGAGTTGATGTTTTATTTATATCTATGTCTAAGTTTCCGGTTGAAATCGTATTTGAAGAACTCATTTTTTTCATCAAATTTTCGAACTCTTCAACTTCTAATTTATCAACATTATATTTAAGCAATAATTTCAAAGTATTAAAAAATTTTCTGAAAGATTCTAATTCCTTTTGATTTTTAAAACTAAAGATACCATAACGAAATACGAGAGAATTATAATCAGCATCATCAGGTATTTCAAATGAATTTTCAAGTAAATCAATAAGAAAATATTTGGTTTCTTCAGAATCTTCTGGACTATTGTTATACGAAGTTAATAAATAGTCATAAGCTTCATTAAAGCGTAATTGAAAACATACTGTAGCTATGATTAGTAATTTATCATCATTTTCTAACTCATTATTTGGATTTATAATATGCATCAAGAGACTAACAGAATTGAATAATCTGTTGACACTGCGAGGATTATTTCCTATTGAATCTCTAATTAATTGTGTTATATTCTTTGTAACATCATTATCAAAATGAAAATTAATTTTTTCTAAAGAGACATTAACAAAGTTCTCCATATGATAATTTGCAACCGGCACAGTAAAAGGTACTTGAATTATTTTCTCAAAAAAAGCTTTTCCTTTTTCGTTGTCCAAATCATCACCATACTTACTTTTTGTTCCTCTTAAAACAACATTATAATCAATAGCTAAAACAAAGACACAATTTCTGCAATCTAAGAAAAGTTTTAAAATTTCTAGGAATTCAATCGCTTTTTGAGGGAATAATCTGTCAAGATCATCTATGAAAATTACTATCTTTTCATAATTATTTTCTTTGATAGACTCATCAATCATACTTTGTAGATTTTGTTTTAGATTTTTTAGGTTATTCGATTTCTCTTCATTGCTTATAAATTTTAGAAGTTGATTATTAATTTTTTCAATATTTAAGAGACCAAAATCTAGTTTAAGATATTCCATACTTTTTGTAATAACTGCTAAAGATTTTTTTAAGTTTTCTATTTTATTTACATCAGTTACTTCTAATTCATCAATTAAATCTGTAATTAACGTGACTGCTAAATTCTTATCCATATCAAATTGTGAATATTGCCAAGTATTAAAAAAGATTGTTTTAATTTTTCCTTTTGAATTACTGGAAGCTTTTTCCTTAAGTTTTTCCTCAACCTGATACATAATACTGGTTTTTCCAGTTCCCCAATCACCTTGAATAGCTAGTGTTAAAGGAGTCTCACATCCTGAAATAAAATTTGATAATCCAAGAATATATTCGTCAATCTTAAATTCGTCTTTTACTGTTGGAACATCTGAAAATGAATTGTACATGTATTTTCCTTTCAAAATATTTTATTTAGAGTATAATAAATTTAAAATAACATTCAATTTATTTTTTGTTAATGAAACTAAATTTTAAAGTTCTAAAAAGCAATGATTGTTAGAGATATGTTACAAAATATCTAATCTTCCTCCTCAGTCACTTCCCATACTTCTGATTGATTGCCTTCCCCATCAATATCGTATCTTTGGATATAACCAATAAATGTTTCATTTTTTCGTGGTTCCTGGCTATTAATTATTAACTCATCAAAAATATAAATGTCCTAGGATTACTGTCATATCTTACCACTATTAAAGCTTAACCCACTTATCATTATCCATGATGAAAGGCTTAGCTAGTCCGTCACCTGTATAATCCGCATACTTGGTGCCTAAATACTTGTAGCAATCTTCCTTGCTGGCAAATTTAATAGCTTGGTAGGGCTCTTCGAAAGTCAATTTCTCTACAAATAAGAAGCCGTCATCAGCCGGCACTAAAACACCAACGTGGCCTACAAACAGATACTCACCATCCAGATTGTCGTGCAAAACTACAGATAGCATTCGAGCTTTTTCATTAAATTGAAATTGGGAGAAGAATTTTTCCATCTTTTCAGCGTGAACTTTGACATCTGTAGTCGCTTCAGTTGGAACTCTAGAAAATAGAATATCAAATTCTTCCTTATCTTGTGAATCAAAGACCTTCCCCTTATCAATCGCATTGTTATCTAGGAAAAGCAATTGGTCATTCTTTTCAAGTTTTGGAATTGTGACTGAATTTTTCAAAAGACAATAACTATTGATACGACAGTTTGTACCAACGAAATCGCCTTTCTTTTGATTCCAAAGGTTGCTAATTTTCTCAACATCGTATTCGGTGTGAGTAAAGGAAGTGAAATCTCCTGATAGGCCTGTCGAGCCGACAATAGTATTATAATCATTTACAAGATTAAAAAAGGCATCAACACTATTTGAATCCAAGTGAGCTGATAAGAGAGATTTGACCTCTTCTGTACTTACCTGATTGTTTAGGTTGGTGTATGAAGCTTTCCATGGAACTTTCGCTGAACTGGTTTGCCTTTGATTCGTCCCTTCAAAAGTAGTATTTTGTTGTTGACAAGCAGTCAAGCCTAAAAACAAGACGGAACAGATTCCTAATGTGGCTAATTTTCTTGATTTCTTCATCTTCTTCTCCTTTTACAGGTTTAGTAATTAGCCTTATTATACTATATAAATTGAACTTAAAATCATAATCTTCATCCACTACTTTTTAGAAAATCACAAATCCATTTGGAGAAATCACAAGCTGATTCTCTAGTTCTTGGCAATTGCTTGCTAGTGCTACTGCTTCCTTTTCTAAAAGATAATCTTCTTTGGACTGGTTAAAAATGGCTTTGATGACTTGGTTATCGTAATTCCATTTCAAGGTTAGTACATCAGCTTTGATTTCTTGAAGGCTATACTTGCCGTGCTGAATGATTGCTGACGCATGTTTGCGAATCTTGATTAGATTCTTGATAAAGTTCAGCATATCATTATCACTTGATACGCGTTCCCAAGGCATACAACGACGACAATCTGGGTCTGGTCCTCCGGTCAAGGCTAGCTCGGTTCCGTAATAAATGCACGGTGTTCCCTTTTGTAAAAAGAAAAAGGCTAGGGCTGATTTGACCAGTTGAGCGTCTTCATTGGCCGGCCACAAGATTCGTTCTGTATCATGCGAATCCAAGAGATTAAACATAACTTCTGAAATCTGCTGCTTGTAATACATAGATTGGCCATTGATTTCATTGATGAACTGATCCGTCTTCTTAACACCACGCAAAAAATACTCCTTGATGCTATCAGATAAAGGATAATTCATGACCGCATGGAACTCATCTCCATTTAGCCAAGGCTGAGACGTATGCCAGACTTCTCCTAGGATATAAAGATTAGGCTTTTTAGCTAAAACTGCCTTACGAAAATCCTTCCAGAACTGATGGTCAATCTCATTAGCCACATCCAAACGCCAAGCATCAATATCAAACTCTTCAATCCAATAAGTCGCAACCTTTAAAAGATAATCCTTGACCTCTGGATTGGCTGTATTTAGCTTAGGCATATAGTCCTCGAAACCAAAAGCATGATAGGGTAAGTCTCTCTTATTAGATAGCTTTTCAGTCGTCACTGGGAATTGTTGTATATGGAACCAATCTTTGTAAGCAGACTCCTCACCATTTTTGACAACATCTTGCCATTGAGGCGATTGCGAACCAATATGGTTAAATACCGCATCCAGCATGATTTTCATACCACGCTGATGAGCTTGCTTGACCAGCTCCCGAAAGGTCTCCTTGTCTCCAAAATGACGGTCAATTTCAAAGTAATCTGTCGTATTGTACTTATGATTGCTCGTAGATTCAAAGATAGGACAAAGATAAAGTCCAGTAATGCCCAAGTCTTGCAAATAATCCAGATGGTCTATAATCCCCTGTAAATCACCACCAAAGAAATCATCACTATTAGGTGTGATAGATGAATCCCAGTCTAAAGTCCCTTCTGGGTTTAATAAAGCATTTCCATTAGCAAATCTCTCAGGAAATATCTGATACCATACCGTATTTGAAACCCAGTCAGGAACCTGGCAGGCATCAATTTCATGAAGATAAGGCAACTTAAATCCGTTTCCAATGGCATGAAGATTTTCTAGAGAATTTTCCACACACCCTTTATCGCCATATAAAATACTTTGACCTTCTGTATCCTTGAGTTCAAAGAGATACTGGATACGTGCAAAGTCAACGGACACTTCAACCTGCCAATAATCAAATAAGGCATCAGAAGTTATTTTGGACATTTCTTTTGTATCCTGATAAAACTCCTCCATAAAGATAAAAGGGTCACCATAATGCAAGTTGATACTTTCAATATCCCCTTTCTTAGTTCGAATCCGAATATGAAGTTTCTTATTCTTATAAAGATAGGCATACTCCGACTCAGGTCTATGGTAAATGGCTGTTAATTCCACTGTATTTGTCTCCTGATTTACTTGGTTGCATTTACGACACAAACGTTTTCATAATTGTGATTCTAGTATACTACTTTCGTATTTTATTTTCAAGGCTTGTCCGTAGATTCTAGTGGTTTGGTTCTATAAATAAAAAAGCAGCCAGTCTTACAACTTACTACTTTTCATATGATAATTTACAAATGTCTTTCCAGCCACTCAATTTTTTTAAAATCCTTATTGTTATTGTGCTCATTTCGATAAGAATCTTGGGAAGAAGCCTTATAAATACTTAAAAACTGTTCTAGATTTGGAACGCGAAAAGTGATGTTTTCTAGATGAATCAACTCTATATCCGATTCCGAAACTCCTGCAAAATCAGGTAAAGAATCGATACTTCCGAATTCAACACTCAGACCATCTTTTTTGAATTCATGCTCATGAATATCTATTAAGGCATAGCCTAAGTGTTTCATCACTTTCATTATCTTGTCCCACTCATAAATTCTGAGATGATCAGGTGCTTCCCAACCTCTAGGATCACCAGGCACATGAATGTCAATGTCAGACGGCCTCCATTCTTCATTTGAACGGTATTCAAAACCCAAGGACCCCATGAGAGTCGGTGTGATTCCGATTTGGTTTAAATGAGAACAAATTGTTCGAAATTCATCAAATAGAGAATTCATTCCTCCTCCAATCGTTGATATAGAACTTAATTTCGTTGTGAATAATAAACTAATTTTTACCTTCTACTCTTTCGGTTTTGAAAATACTTCTACTCGCTGAGCTAGGACTTTGATTTCTACAGGTAGGTTATCCGATTTATCTCCATCAACATCTGACTCCAATTCACTATCTGAAGAGATCTTAATAGTACGCGCTCTGATATACTCAATATTATCATTGCCGACAACATCTCCTTTTAGTAAATCAGGAATAACGGATAATTTAGAGAATATAGAAGCATCTTTTAGAATCAAAATGTTGGCATAGCCGTCCTTGTTTTCTTCAAAGATTTTCTTATCTGCGAAGTAATTTGTCAAGAGAACCAACACATGGCTAGCTTCACCAACATAATTTCCATTTTCTGTCTCAACCTTAATATTAAAGACTTGATCCGTCATGACAGACTTCATGGTATTTACAGCATAGGCTAAAATACCGAATTTTGTCTTGTCCTCGATTTCAACATTGTGAATCGCCTCAGGAAGTGAACCGATACTAAAGATATAGCCAAAATAATTGTCATTCGCTTTACCGATATCAATCTTATTGGTTAAGTTGAAATCCAGTTCATCAATTGCGCCATCGATGTCTTGATTGATTTCCAACAGTTTCGTAATGAGGTTACCCGTCCCACCAGGGATAATCCCTAACTTAGGAATGTAGTCTCTCTCAGCAATACCCGAAATGACTTCATTGACAGTCCCGTCTCCACCGAAAACAACCACTGCATCGTACTGCTCACTAGAAGCTTCCTCAGCAAAATGTGTGGCATCCAACGCTTTTTCGGTAATTTTGGTTTCTACGTGCTCAAAGTATTCTTTTGCTTTATTTTCCAGCTTATCTTTGTAATCCAAAGCCTTCTCGCCACCAGAGGTAGGGTTGATAATTACCATTGCTTTTTTCATTAATTTTCTCCTTAATCTTCGTTAGAAATCTTTATATTTCATTATATGAAACTAAATGTATCCCTATTATACAATGAAAACTCAGAAAAGAGAAATCTGACGTACTGGAGATTGATACGCTTTTATTCTATTTTCCCATCGTATAACTACATCCTTTAAGGGTTCATCCAAGTAAGAGTAGGTCTTATCCTTGATCCAATCAGGAATACCATAAGCTGCCTCTGCTATGCTGCGGGTTATTGCAGCAAGTGTATCACTATCGCCACCAAGTGAGATGGCATTCCTTATCGCATCTTCGAAGTCTCTACTCTCAAGAAAGGCAATAATGGCTTGAGGAACAGTATCCTGGCAAGTTTCGTTAAAACGATAATTAGGGCGGATTTCATCTAAAGTTTGAGATAGATTGTAGCCGTATGTCTTCTCTATATAATCCTTAATCCGTCTTTTACACTCTGTAGGATTGTCGTTAATTGGTTGCTCGTATTCTCTACAATAACCATCAAAGTAAAAACGACACAGAAAGATAGCATCAGCTGTAGCCATAGCACCTTTGACACCTTCTGGATGATTATGGGTTACCTCTGCAGAAATACTCGCAAGTCCTCTAGATGATGGCCACATTCCAGTTCTCGCATAAAAACCACAGTCCATGACCCAAGCACATGGAGAAACACGCATAGCCGAACCATTCCCAAAGCTATTATAAGGCTCACGGTTATCGCTCTTTAGCCATGCATTAAACCGAGCACCGTAATCAGCATTCGGATACAGTCTGCCATATTTCTTCATCGCGTCAATGA
Organism: Streptococcus mitis; assembly: GCF_965111735.1. Taxonomy (GTDB): domain Bacteria; phylum Bacillota; class Bacilli; order Lactobacillales; family Streptococcaceae; genus Streptococcus; species Streptococcus mitis_DR. Next base: position 1,091,905 of record NZ_OZ217346.1, on the reverse strand, counting down.
AGTCGTCTTTTTGTCCCCCGTTCATAATCGCTTCTGCAACAGCACAAGTCATAACCGTATCATCTGTAAAAAAGCAGTCCTTCCGAAATAAAGGAAAGTCCTTCGTTTTGATATTGTTCCATTCGTAAACAGAACCGACAACATCTCCAATAATTGCTCCGAGCATCAGATTCCTCCTTACATCATTTCAGTTTCATCACACATTTCCAATGGTTCACTCTTTAAAAATAGTGCCACCAAATCAATCCACTCTTGAGGCAGGTAAGCTGACAAATAGCCGTGATTATAGCCCTTTGCTTCATACAAAATTGTATTTGAATGTAGCTGATGAAATAATTTCGCTGATTCTTTCACACAGTTCAATTCTTTTTCACCATAGATATACAGAACCTGAGCCTTGCTAGCAGAAATCATATTTTTCAGCTTGTAATGCCCCATATAGGTTTTGTAAATGGTCACCAATGTTTTAACAGGCGTCCTTGGCAGATCCTCCAAATAATAAGCTTTTATTTCCTCTGGATAAGCCAGTTTAGGATAGAGTTTGTTCATCATGCTTAACTGAAGTTTGCAAGAGAATTTATTGAACATCAGTTTACCAAATAGAGACACTAGAAAGATGCTGATTTTAGCTAACCTTGGTTGAGGAATACAGTTGCTTCCGTCTATGATGACCTTCTCAGCAATTTCACTGTCTAAAGACAAAAGCTCCATGGCAATTTGACCACCAAGTGAAACACCACCGATTGCAAACAATTTCCCACCACAGTTTGCTTTGATATAGTCCAAGATTTCCAAGGCAGAATCTTCAGTAGAAACATAATCAAGTTGATATTCTTCGCCGTGACCATTCAAAGTAGGTAAAATAACACGGTATTCTTTTGACAAGATTCGTGCTTGACAAAGATAATTCCACCAAGAACTGCCACCACCATGTATCAGTAAAATAGGAGGCAAATTCTTATCACCAAATTCATGGAATTTCATGTTTAAACTCCTTACTGTAGGACTTTCACTAGCTAATTTTCCTTGTTCAATCAGCTCTTAAAAGCAGTACCAAACACTCGACATAAAACGAGTGAACACTATGTATGCCAAGTGAACATGTATGTGGGGACATGTCTATAAACCTTTTGACAATAGCATAAGGTTATCGTTAAAAGGTATTACCCCGACAAACTATGATTTACTCATTTCATTAAATCAGCTATTTCTTTCTTCCCATACGCCTTTACATTTTGAATTACATCCTGTTTCCTCTTAATTGATTCAAACAATGATATATCTAGTACATTTGCGAATTCTTCAAACTGAACCTGCCCGATTCTTCTTATTTCTTTAAGTTTCTCGGCATCTCTTACCTTTCTTTCTGCCTCACTCTTGGGGTATCCTTGCCCAAATGGCTCCGAGAAAAGAGCTTCTATGGTTCTTTCAAGATTTTCAGTACCTGACCATGTATAATCTTCACCTAATGGTAATGATATCGCATTTCCATTATTAATTTGAGCAAATAAATAAGCATCATTCGGTGTAGGTGCATATCCGCAAAGGACATCAGGCATACTATTACAAGCAAGCATCATTCCTTGTCCGGAAGAACAGCCCGTAACAACGAAATCAACTGTCCTACTTGCCAACAAGATACCTATAAGAATAGAAATTTCTATATACGAGTATTTTTCATTTTCTTCCATCGTACAGCCAAAATTTATAACCTCAGATTTCTTTGGAGCATACTTTAATACAGCATCATAGATTATTTGATTTTTGGTCGCTTGCGAACTTGCTTGAATAACTCCGATTCTCATTCTTCCCCCCTACAACTTCTAATTTAATTATTTCTTTTTCTTTGGTTTGGGTGCAGGTAATTCATCATATATTGAATTGAATAAGCCTTTATTTTCTACACTTTATTTATTCAATGGTTGCAACTTCTGACATCAAAACTACCGCCTCCACATATGATAATATTTTTCTTTTATACTAATAAACAAAAGGCAATGAAAATCATTTTAGAATGATACTGTGTAACGGAAAGATTTTCACCACTTCAAAAGAAACGACATTCATCACTCCACTTTAAATTATAATAGATAATTCTCTAACATAGATCATCTAATTAGCCAATCGTTACTTTCAATAATGGATATACTAATCTAAAGTTAAAATTACTTTTCCTTACTAATTCTATTACTCGCCAATATCGTATAAATCAAATAACCAATAAAAATGATAATAAAAATAACATTAATTTTTAACACAAAATAGAGATTTAACAAATTTGCGAACGCATGAAATAATAGACAGTACCCCACAGATTTCGTTTGACGATAAAGAAGCCCTAAAACAAAACTTAAAAATAATGTATATATAAAAAATAAAATAAAAGGAAATCCTTGATGGCTTTCTCCAACTATAAACCATAAAGGCAGATGCCATATTCCCCAAATTGATCCTACAATCAAATTAGATTGCCAATAAGTATATTTTTTATCAAGTAATGGCTGTAATATTCCTCTCCATCCTAATTCTTCATGTCCACCACCAAAAAAATTAGTTGTATAAAGAATAATGGCATCAGATAAATTGATACTCCATTTAATTCTAAGGAAGATACAGAAAATAGTATCAAAATTGCTAACAAATGAATAATGAAATAAATACTACCATTTTCTTTCTTACTAAATACAAAATGTTTAAATTTTATATTATTACTTTTCAAATAAAAGCCACTTGCAATAGCTGGACCAAGTGCACCTACTATATGTAACATTCTCCCTATAAATGTTTCTAATCCCAAAATATGAGATTGAGTAAATATGGCAAGAAGCACCCAAGCTATATAAGTAATTCCAAATGTACAATAAAGATAATTTTTTAAATTCTTTTTGTCAATTTCTGTCATTTT